>JBCCFQ010000063.1:0-10538 GCA_039029655.1 Pseudomonadota bacterium
GATCCCCGGGTCAAGTGCCTGTGCGCTCAGAAAAATGCTCTGAACTGCATGAGGCTCGAGTGCGAGGTGGGTGAGATCATCATTACCCGATGTGGGTCGGTGCACACATGCGCTCGCGCTGCAGTACATCATGTACTCTGTGGCCCACTTCTCCTAAAACTAAAAGGAGATCGAGAAGCCAGAACTGACAAAACACGAAAACATTCCAGCCCATGTCTTTATTCATCACACCAGTGCTTCTCTCATGCTATGCGAAAACGCAGATCCTACTGTTAGATCCGATCTCGAAACATTTATGAGCCAGTTGGTACCTGATGGGGCCAGCATGTTTCGGCATACAGCCGAAGGCCCAGATGACATGCCAGCTCATGTTCGTACAGTATTAACTCGGGACGATCTGACCGTGCCTATTAATGGTGGTCGTTGTGATCTTGGTACCTGGCAGGGTGTCTATCTGTGGGAGCATCGTCATGCTGCCCATACCCGCAGAGTAACGGTGACTGTTCAGGGATAGCCCGCGTCGGCTTAGTTGTTCTCCGTCATGCTAGCAACAGCATCACGAATAAAGTCTCCGTGCCGTCCAACCATTAAGTCCGCGAGCACCACGTCTTCAATCATGCCTTCTTTACTAATTAGGAAAGTAGCGCGACGTACACCGAAACCAAGAGGACCGTTGACGCCATAGGCCCGGATGACTTCTTTTGAGGAATCATCCAGCAACTTGAAAGGTAAGTTGTGTTTATCGCGGAACCGGGCGTGGCTTTCGCTTCCCTGGGGACTGACTCCTACAACTTGCAAACCCACGTCGCTGATGTCGTCGTGCATATCCCGAATATCGCAAGCTTCCTTGGTGCAGCCGGGAGTAAAGTCGGCGGGGTAAAAATACAAGACCAAAGGTCCGTTTGATAATAATGAGGTCAAACTGACTGTGTTGCCATCATCATCTGGAAGGGTGAACTCTGGCGCCTTATCACCTTTACTTAACATACTTTTTTCTCTGATTTTTTGTTGAGGCTATGGGACTAATAGGACGTTATTCAATAAGGTAGCGGTAGTTGCATCTCTCGTTTGGGTGACGTCCGTCTTGGTTAAAGGATTTCGGGCGATGACAGACACCTCTGACACATCATTGCCATTGATATCTTCCACGACTGATAGGCTGCGTTGGGTCCAAGGGGGACCGAGGAAAAACGTGTTGTTCAAGATGGCAGAACTATTGGCGTCTCGAACTTGTACCAAAATCTGTTGATCACTGACACGGGTGGATAGTATCGCGAGTGCAGCGGCGCCGCTATTGGATATTGATTCGAAGGATTCAGTTTGCCATCCACCTGCACCAGCGCCAATTGGGTAGTGGTTTGTAACAAAGGCGTTGCTGGCTGCATCCCTGATTTGAATAATCTCTAAACCATCAGCGTCTCTGGTCATGCGAACGGCAATTTCATCGACATTGCTTTGGTTTAGATCAGGTACAGTCTTCACTTCCAGCGCACTCCAACCTAGCCCTAATGGGAATACGTTACGAATCAGACTGCCATCGCTGGCATTGCGTACTTGTACGGCGGTCAAACCATCGCTGATTCGCTCGGACAATACACCGATGGCTGCATCGTTGCCGTTTACATCTTCCAGAACAGTCATGGACAGAGCCCGCCAGGTGAGTCCAAGGGGGAAAATGTTTCTAATGAGTGTGTTGTCTGTTGGGTTGCGCAGTTGTACAACCATTAATCCATCGGAGTTTCGGCTTGCCAGCGCGGCTACTGCGGGACCGTTGTTGGGTCCAGCACCAGGTACGACCGCCGTTTGCAGCAACGTCCAACTGGCGCTCAGCGGAAAAACGTTTCTCAGAAGTGACCCATCCAAGTTCTTGATCTGAAGAATTGGCAATCCATCGCTGATCCGTGTCGCTGCAACGGCAATTGCGGGGCCACCGTTATTACCAACATCCGGTATGGCAAAAACAGATTGGCCGCGCCACTGACCTGTGGACAAATAGTTAATCCGTCCTATAGATGCACCATTAAGACCGTCACTGAGTTGTACTGTGAGTCCACCGCTAGGTAACACAAATAGTGATGCCGTTTCTGGTGACAAATCGCCATCGAGGTCCGGTGTCATGGCCACGTCATAGATATTGATTGTGTTGTCGCAAACGTCCCCGGCGCCGTCGTTGTCCGAATCCATTTGATCGACGTTTGTGTCGGCGGGGCAGTTGTCCATGCCATCAATCAATGTGTCAGCGTCTGAGTCGGTATTGTTGGGGTTGCTGCCGGCCAGAAACTCATCCAGATTATTCAGGCCGTCACTGTCCGCATCTTGGGTGGCATCTGCGGCGTCCAAAGGATCTAGCCCATTAGACGTTTCGAATCCGTCTGGCATACCATCGTTGTCGTCGTCCTGATCGGCATTGTTGCCAATGCCATCATTGTCGGTATCAATGGTTTCGCTGGGGTCTAAAGGAAACGCATCTTCGGTGTCTACGACGCCATCGTTGTCGTCGTCGGTGTCACACACATCCCCTTGAGCGTCGTTGTCAGTATTTTGTTGGTTGGGGTTGGGATCATTAGGGCAATTGTCTTGGGCATCGCCGATTCCGTCATTGTCCGCATCCGGGGGTGCGTCGAATGTGGCCGTTAAGGCATAGGTATGGCGGACCTGATCGAAGTTCACCACGGTGGCGTACCATGTGCCGCCCAATTCGCCCGTTGGTGTGATGGACTCTGTACCATCAAAATTGCCACTGGAGAACGTGTCGGACCCGGTGAAAAACTGTGGGCTGGCGTTGGGGTCTTCTGGATCTTCGGCAAGTGCGATTAAGAATTCTGGGTATTCATCCTTGCGTAGTAACAGGTCAATGTCGATGGAGTTGGTGGACGTGGTACGTACCCGTAGATTTGTGGCACCCACTGGCACATCCAAGGTGAAGGTTTGAAACTCGTCCCAGTTGTTGCGACCGATTAATTGATTCTTGGTGACGCCGTTGGTTATTTGCCCCACCTCATGATAAAAATAACGTGGTGTTAGGGGACCAGCGTTGGACGATAGGTTCAGGGTAAAAAAGTACTGTTCATTATCCGTGAGATTGCCCAGTGACACGCGAAATTTAGCGCTAGAAAAACCGTCCTTAACCACGGTGCCAAAGTTACCATTTGGCGTGGTGATACTGAGTAGCCCACTGTCCAATTCACTGGGAAACTGATTGGAGTCCAGCACCGACAAGACTCCGCTTACATTGGACTCGGTACTCCAGACATTTTCCAAAGTGATTTCAAGATCTGCTGTCTCATTGGGGTCCAATATCCCGTTATTATTGCCAAGCACGCTGTCGTCCACAGTGACAGAATTGATGACCAGCACACCACCCGACGGTCCTTGCAAGGCGCGCTCTCCATCTAATCTTCCGCTGACCACACGGCCAGGCACCGCCAGTTTGTTGTTGCCTGGTACATTTGCGGAACCCAATCCGACGCCATTGACACCTCCGTGTAACAAGTAGGCCTTGAGGGTCTTCCACGCATCAGGGCCAGTAACACCCGTATTTGCTTTAATCAGTGCAGCAACGCCAGCAACAAACGGACTGGAAAATGACGTGCCGGATGTGGTGGCAAGGGCACTGTTTTGCGCCGTGGTGAATATAGATTCGCCAGGTGCTGCGATATCGACGGTAAACGGCCCCCACTGGCTAAACCGCGTCAGCTCATCGCGGCCGGTCGTTGCGGCAACGGAAAGAATATTGGGTAGGTTGGTGTCTGACGGGTAGTGGGTTCGGGCGAGATCGCTGTTGTTGTCGGCGTTTCCAGCCGAGGTGACGATGAGGATGCCTTGGTCACGCGCGATGGCCATGGCAGATACGCCGAACTCGATGGGGCCGCCAAGACTCATATTGATGATGTCGACATTTTGGTTGACCGCCTCATCAATGGCAGCCACTAAGGACGAATTGAACAGGTCTGATTTGAATGGAACTAGATCGACTTGCCAGGCGGCTCCGGCAATCCCTGAGAAGTTATTGCCTCTCGCTCCGGCGGCACCAGCGACCAGCGTGCCATGACCTTGATCGTTTGCCGTGGGATCCACGTTTGTCGTACCGCCAACACAGTAACTTCCATCAGCGTCGAAACAGCGGCCGGTGGCCGTTACGTTGGCTTGTAGGTCTGGGTGACTGGTAAGCACCGCGTCGTCAATGATGGCTATCTTGATGCCGTCCGCCAATCTTTGTATATCCCACGCGGCGACCATGTTCATATCGGCCCCAGGGATACCGGCATCGCTGACACCGACTTGTACGTTGTCTCCGGTGTTGTTCATTGCCCACTGTCGACTGGCGAAACTGCTGTCGTTGGGGACGATGTTGGTCTTAAGTTGATAGTTTCGCTGGGCCCAGGCTACCGCCGGATCACTATGAAGTTGAATCAGTTTCTGCTGAAGATCCCCACTTGGGTCGAACTGAATCAAATCGACGTTGAGTTTGGGATGTGTTTGAACTACGAAACCACCCAGCCCCGAGATGCGACTCCTGGCAGCATTCTTAGAAAACGTTTGCTTATACTGCAAAAGAACTTGGCCAGCTGCATGGGGATGAGTTGACGGGTTGGTGGCGACACCGTTAGGTGCTGCGGACTCTGCCCTCAACATGAGGCAGAGAAGTAACGCGGTAACAATTAAGAACCGACCGGGGCTCCGGTCAGATTTCATAGGGCTCCGTGCCGAGAACATAATTCGGTTCAGCGAACGCCACTTCTTCCAGACTTGCGAATTCGCGAACCGCTTGTGTTACAGACAACCCTTCTGGAAGTTCCAGATGAAACAACTGACTGTCGTTGTAGCGCGTCAGGATGTGGCACTCTAATTGTTTGATAATTCTTGATACTTGAGCACTGGCGACGTCATCGTTAAACCTGACAAGGATCTGACCTTGAATGTGCTCAATACTACTTGGCAAGTTACTGCTGGCCGCGTGTTTGGCATGGGAGTCGAGACTGCTGATTCCCGGGTTGGCTGTGCAACCACTTAATGCAATGAGTGCGATAGTTGCGACCAGAGTTTTCATCGCCGAATCCCTTGAGTTTTATCTATTATTAAAGCTACATGAATATTATACCCCAAGCGCACAAGCTTGAGACCGGCTAGTCCTAAATTCATGGTGGTTCGCCGATTTTAGTCCTAACAGACTAAAAAATAGATGATTTATCCTGAATGTTGGCTGAATTGGCCCTAGAACGAGCTTGCTTGATCCATGTCGGCTATTTCTGTGTCTGGCTCGCCCTTGGATTCGTCCGACAAAGCGCTTCGCATCACTTTGGTCTTCCAAACCTTAAACGGGTGCCATTCCAGATCTTGCACGTTCTTTTTTTGCTCATCGTCTGTATGAGGTGACGATGATAATCCCCGAGACTTGCGTCGCTCCATTACCGTAAGTTCCCCTAACCTGCTATTGGAGTACAAACATCATTGGTAAAAAAAATACCACTCCCTAACGACTGCGTTATCTTAGCAAACGCTACGTCATTGAACGTGAGTATTTTCCAAGTATTTGTGAACTGCGTATTACATAATGTCATGTAGTTTACATAACGCGGTTAAATGTTCATTTTTTGAGCAGCCACTATTTTTGTTGGAACGTTTTTAGAAGTCAGTGTGAATGGATCGACAAAGTGAAGACGAATGGAAACGTCTCGTATTTTTTTTGCAGCCAGAGCGACACGAAAACCTTCTTGCAATTGATAAACCTCAAAACACCAATTGTCTGCTTTATCGTCTACATGTGATAGATCGGGTTCAAACACCCCCTGGTCGCTAATGGCGAAATCTAAATATCGAAACGGCATAGTAATTCCCAGACCCCTGGCCTTTGAATAAGCCTCTTTCACAGTCCAGTAGTCGAAAAAACGGGTTTGACTCGGGGGTTTGTCGAATGACAGCGTGTCTTGTTCGTTCTTCGACAGGACCCGACGACTTAATGCACGTATGTCTATATTGTCTCGTAACTGTTCAACATCCACGCCGATGGCTCGGTCATAAACGGCGCAGGCCACAAGGCCTTTGGTGTGGGATAGATTGAAGTTCGTGGCCATATTTCCCAGGAGGTAGGGACGACCGTGGCTACCGCGCCCAAAACGAAGTGTTTCCGGTGAACGATTCAAGTGGTGTGACAGCACCTGCCGCAACAAGCAATGTGCGGCTACAAAGGTTTGGCTGTCGGATGGAAACATAAACCGATCGGCCGCTATCTGTTCTTCCGGCGAAAGCACCTGGTAGCGTCTAGTGTGAGTCTCTCCAGATGGTACTTCGCGGGTGTCGCTCAACCATACATCCACTGTATCAGGATTTGTGATGGCCAAAACTCCAAGTAAACGTGAAGCGGGTATCGTAGGCAAAAACAGGCTTAGAGACTAGCGTCCGTGGTGCTATTGACAAAGGGTGACGTTACTTCCTTCCTTGCGAGCAGAGAATCCACCCATGGGTTCCTCTCGGCTGTTGAGTTCGCCGTTAGTACGGTGGGCGTCGTATTGCCAGTGGATGAGTTCAACGTAATCGCATCCGTTGCTGCCTGCGCCCACCAGCAGGCGAGCGAGTGACAGGGTATGGCTGAAGACTTCGTCGTCGCTTTCGGAGGTGCTTTCCAAAACGATGCTTCCAACGTTGTTGTAAGCGCTGAATGTCCAGAAGTATTCAGCGATGGTTTTGACATCTGAGGTGGCCAGTGGTCGGACATTCACCACACCCGCCGATCCGGTGATTGGATCCAGGGTTGTTCGATCCAAGTAACTGCACTTGAACACGCGCTCTATCCGGTAACGGTCGGGGGTGTTGGACAACACACGAGAAAACTCGAAAAGCATGCTGCTTTCCTCAGTTTCCACTAGGTCTCCCGATAAAGATTGGGAACCATTGAGTTGCTCCGACCAACTCAGTGCGGTGGCAAAGTCGTCACTACACATCTCGTAGTCTCCGGTTTGGGCTACATCGCCGCTGCGGACATGCTGCACATTGTAAAAGGCCGTGGGGTCCCGGACGGGTTCAGAGTAGAAATTGACGGGCAGTCGCGCATCATCGTAGACCCGCTGGGCGATCTGGATTTTAGACTGGTCAGTTTGTCCGGTTCCGGGCGGCACGGGGGTGGATCCCGATCCGCAACCGCAAAACAGTACCAAACCGCAAAAAAGGGACACACACCGGATAGGCGAGGTCATGGGAACTCCCGACTTCTCACACGCAAGATCTGTTATCGACGAGTTTCGGAAAAACTGAATTTTCCTGGTTTGGGGACTTGGGAGGCTGTCCTAGCGGATAGTTGGGGCCACTGGTTCTAGCGGAAGGTTATCTGTGATACGGTCTCGCGGTTCTCAATGTTTGTGTAAGCCAAGAGGGTGTCGGATGAGCCACAAAGTCGTGTTACTGAGGCATGGCCAAAGCGTCTGGAATCTGTCCAACCAATTCACGGGTTGGACCGATGTCGAGTTGACCGAGAAGGGCGTGAAGGAGGCCGGTCAGGCGGCGGTTCTTTTAAAGGAAGCCGGTTTTGAGTTCGATATGGCCTATACGTCGTACTTGAAAAGAGCGATTAAAACGCTCTGGTTAGTGATGGAAGGCATGAACCTCATGTGGATTCCGGTACACAGACGATGGCAATTGAATGAACGCCACTATGGAGCTCTTCAAGGCTTGGATAAAGCTGAGACAACGGCCGAACATGGTGCTGAGCAAGTTCATATATGGCGTCGAAGTTACGATATTCCTCCGCCCACTCTGGAAGAGTCCGATCCGCGTCATCCTGCCTTGGATCCGATGTATAGAAATTTATCTAAGGATTTGCTGCCTGCGACAGAGTGCCTAAAGGACACTTTGGATCGGGTGCTACCAATTTGGGACGAGGAGATAGCGCCCCAGATTCGTGCGGGCAAGAGTGTAATCATTGCAGCTCATGGCAACAGTCTTAGAGCACTGGTCAAGATGCTGAGCAATATCAGCGATGATGAGATCACCCAGTTCAATATTCCCACCGGAATTCCCATGGTGTACGAGTTGGACGATGAGCTAAATGCTTTGGATCGCTATTACCTGGGAGATGCAGCGGCGGCAGAAGCAGCGGCTGCGGCAGTGGCGGCCCAAGCCAACGCCAAGGACTAGCGGGGTCGATACAGTAAGAAAGTCATATCGTCGGGTTTCGACGGTTTGTGTATTGATTCGGTTTGCATCCGATGCAGTGCCAAGGATTGCAGTCTTTGGGCTGCGGAATTGAGTTCACCTTTGCGGACGAACTCTACTATTTCGCCAGTTGTTAAATTGTCTGTAAGCCCATCGCTGGCGAGCAAGACCGTATCCTGGGGAGACAGTGTGATGCTGTTGCCTATCTCGATTCGCATATCCTCACGACCCAATAGATTAGATACGAAGTGTCGGTCTTCGTGGGTCAAAGCTTCCTTGTCACCCATCATCCCACTGGCCACCGCATAACCTGTTGGCGAGTGCGCGATGGTCTGAAACTTAATCTTTCCCCGGGATCCCGTTACCAGTGCACCGGAGTCACCTACATGAAATGCACGCATTAAGCCGTGTTCTATGCACACGACGGTCATGGTGGTACCGGCACCGACACCCAGCTCACGAATGGTCTCGTCACCACGGTCTAGACCGGTAATAATGGCTGAGCGCAGCAGGGCTTGCGGGTCCTCATGAATGTCCATCAGTGCCTGATAAAGACTCTCTATTGCAATTCGCGATGCTTGACTGCCCGAGGGTAGACCACCAGCGCCGTCGGCAACGGCTAGGACGATTTCATCTTCACTGCGTTTGAAAACAAGGGCTGCATCTTCATTGCTATGGTCACTGTCGCTTTTTTCCGGGCTGCGACCGCTGTAGCCAAACACACTTTTACCCGACCACGATAGCCGAAGGTCTTTTGGCGGATTTTCGCCAAGAAGAAATGAGGCCTGCTGGCCGTCAACCATCAGCCGGCTTTTCTCTTGAGTTTAGCGCCGCACCAACCACAGTATTGCCAAAAACGCGCGGCGATGCCCCATCCACACTTAGAACAACGCGCCTTATTGCCCGGGATATTCCACTTCTTTTTAACCTTTGTTTTGCACCACGGACAGTAGCGCATAAATCTCATGATTTTTTTGCCACATTTGTCATTCTCGCATCGAGCAACGTAGCGTTTGTCGGAGTACTCTCTGGTGCTCTCCAGCTCGAAGCCGGGGCCATAGCACCAGGCGCAGTAAGACCACTCCGGTTTGGAGCCACGACCACAGCGAGAGCAGTGATTTTTGTATCCGCTATCTGCCTCCTTAGCGGGGTTGTCTGTACCACACCAGGGGCAGGCTACCATGCTGCCGGAAACGGGTCCCTCACAAGTCCTACAGTTGTGTTCCAAGTTGAGTTCTGCACCAAACTGTTCTCGAAACCTCTTGTGCATTTGAGACTCATCATCAACCCCATTTTCGCTGCGCCGATTTTTCTTAGCCGACCAGCCAGCCATTAGGGCTCTGGCTTTGACAAACTCGTCATGCATCTCTATGGCGTTGACAAAGCGCTCTTTGGGATTGAGTTTGATGGATTTTTTGATCAGTGCGATCATTCTTGGGTTCAGGCTTCTCTTTAGGCGCGAGTAACCCTTTGGTGGCCAGCTGTAGGGCCATTCTGGCAACACGCCCGCGAAAATCCGATACAAGATAAGACCTAGGGAAAACACATCGGACTGGAACATCAGTCTACCCAAGGCTTGTTCAGGGGCGATATAACCTAAAGTCCCGGAACCCGATACCTTCATGGTGCGATAGACTTTGCGTGCAAACCCGAAGTCTGCCAGCTTGAGCCTGTCTCCCTCGAACAAAATAAAGTTCTCAGGTTTGAGGTCACAATGGATGACTTTCCTGCTATGTGCGTAAGCTACAGATTCTAGAGCCTGTCCAGCAAGATCCAGTTGTTTCTCAATGGACAGTCGGCGCTCCAAACGATGGGCTAAGGTGCTTTTGCCCAGTGGTGTGGCAATGACAAAGTGCCCGTTAATAAAGCTTGCATTTTGAACGGGCAAAACATTGTAGTGTTCCAATCTCGACGCGATTCGAACTTCTTTTTGGAAGTCTTCCAAAGCTTCTTTGTCCCTACTGTCCGCGTGAGGGATTTTGAGGGCGACTCGAGTTTGGTGAATGGTATCCATGGCCCGATACACTGAGGCCAACGGACCTTCAAATAGTTTACCCTCTAAACGGTACTTGCCGAGTTTTTGTCTGGTTCTGAGCAACGTGGGAATCAATTAGATTTAAGAAAAAGAAAAATACTTTAAGTTGGGGTGAGTTGCTAGGGGGAATAGGCTATAGGCTTCAGGCTGTAGACTCTAGTAGAGTAGGAGTCGCTACGCGACTATTTTTTTACTGGATCCACCCGTCCCGAGCGCGAGCACACTCTGACTCAAGGCTGCTGCTTCTCATGGCTGATTCGCAAAATTGACGTCAGGCACAGATTTATGGCCTGGCATTCGCTTGGATGACGCCGTTAGAATCTGAAGGCCTAGAGCCTAGAGCCTAGAGCCTAGA
>JBCCFQ010000064.1:0-10398 GCA_039029655.1 Pseudomonadota bacterium
CACGCCAAAAACTCGCAGCTTTGAATCGAGGACCGCGTAGGGATCATCCTCAGTTCCCATTTTCGCCGTACCTACGGGATGAAAGATTGTCGTGCCGATGTCACCTGCGACCTTGGACAGAGCTTCATCATTGTCGAACTCAATACCAGGTTTGAGTTCTTCCGGTTTGTACCGCACTAACGGCTGCTTTGCGACAACGCTTCGCACCTGTCGAATGCTAAGGGCGGCCACACGACGGTCCTCGTCAGTACTGAGATAGTTAGGAGCTATCACAGGCGGCTGATCTATATCGGAAGAATTGATCATCACCGAACCTCGGCTAGTTGGGTTTAGATTGCACACACTGGCGGTAAATGCAGGGAAATCATGCAAATCCTCACCGAAAGCCTCAAGACTTAGAGGTTGAACGTGGTACTCCAAATTCGGATGAGTTTGCGACGCGTCCGATCGTGAAAACGCACCCAATTGACTAGGCGCCATGCTCATGGGCCCACTACGCCTCAATAAGTACTCTAAAGCGATCTTCGCCTTGCCTAGTGTTGTCGCGGCGAGTGTATTCATGGTGAGCGCATTTTTGACTTTGAACACAGTGCGAATCTGCAAGTGGTCTTGGAGATTATGCCCAACACCAGGGGCATCACGGACTACGTCGATATCCAGCTCGCGCAAGTGCTGGCCAGGGCCAATACCGGATAGCTGGAGAATCTGGGTGCTGCCGATGCTACCGGCAGATAGCACAACCTCGCGAGCTGCAACGACGGTTTGCAACTCACCCTTACGCCTTATCCGAACACCTGAACATCTTGGCTTCCCATCCCCTTGGGTCACAAAGCACAACCCCTGGACTTTGGCATCGGTCCAAACCACCAAGTTTCGTCGGTGGCGAGAAGTCCGCAAAAAAGCCTTCGACGCATTCCAGCGCCAACCGTTTCGCTGATTCACTTCGAAGTAGCTCACGCCAAAGTTATCACCCGAGTTAAAGTCGTCGATACGAGGAACACCATACTCAACCATCGCATCGGCAAACGAATCGAGAATTTCCCAGCTGAGTCTCTGCTTTTCTACGCGCCATTCACCCCCATGTCCGTGGGTATTGGAGAACCCATCAGACACTGGAGAAACGGCCTTTTTTTGGCTGTCTAATCGATAGTGATCTTCGTGGCGAATAAAATCGGGCAAGCAATTTTCCCAACGCCATTCGTCATCGCAGATCTCTTCTGCCCAGGCATCGTAATCTCGAGATTGCCCGCGCATGTAAATCATGCCGTTAATAGAAGAACAGCCGCCCAGTGTCTTGCCGCGGGGATAAATCAAATCGCGACCATTTAAACCAGGCTCGGGTTGCGTCCTGTACATCCAATCGGTGCGCGGGTTGCCGATGCAATACAGATAGCCCACTGGGATGTGAATCCAATGGTAATTGTCCGAACCACCCGCCTCTATCAGCAGTACTCGCCGACTCGGGTCTTTGCTCAGGCGATTGGCCAATAGGCAGCCCGCTGTTCCTGCACCAACAATGATGTAATCAAATTTTTGCATTTTGAGTACCCTTGGGCCCGCATTCTCACCAGATTGGCCCCATCAAATCCAATGACAATTAAGTTGTTCTATTATAAATTTCGCTTATATGAAAACTCACCATGATCTCAGGACCCTGCAGGCATTCGTCACGGTGGCGCGGGAAGGCAACGTTACCCGAGCCGCCGAACTACTCCATGTGACCCAACCGGCAGTGAGCCTGCAGCTTCGACGGCTTGCCAATGACACTGGTTTGACACTGTTTTGCCGCACCCCTGCTGGACTAGAGCTGACCCGAGATGGTGCCGCCTTAGTGATTAAAGCCGAAAGAGTATTATCCTCGCTTATGGATTTCAGCCAAACCGCCCGTCGACTCACCGGCAAAGTCAGAGGGCGACTCCGTATTGGCACCATTATTGACCCCGACTTCATCCGTCTAGGTGCTTTACTACGCGCACTGGTGGAAAGCGCTCCGGATCTGCAAACGGAGTTGGTGCACGGAATGAGTGGAGACGTCCCCACTGGGCTGGAAAAAGGTGCTGTGGATGCGGGCTACTTTTTAGGTGAGACAGACTTCGAGCATTCTGCAGACCCCTATCATCGACAAGAACTCGCCCGTTTTTGTTATTGGGTCATCGCCCCACCGGGGTGGGAGAACACTGTAATGGGTAAGTCTTGGTCGGACTTGTCAGAACTGCCGTGGATCGGTACTCCAGCCGCCTCGGTACATCACCGATTGTTGAAATCGACGTTTGCAGAACACGGCGCCGTTCAGAACACCGTAGCACTGGTGGATCAAGAATCCTCCATGTTGGCCATGGTGCGCTCTGGTGTTGGACTCAGCCTGTGCAGAGATTCCGTAGCTTTATCCGAAAAGCAATCCAATGGCGTTGTCATTAACGACATTGTGGAATTACCCACATCGTTGAGTTTTATTTGCCATGCAAACCGACGTCAAGAACCCAACATCGATGCCGTTTTCCAGGTACTTTCAAGCGTATGGCCGGAAGGGTTGGAAGCACAAACTCCAGGGCGCTAATTGGCCTTATTGACAACGATCCAGCGCTGGCTGTGACTTAACGAACCGATTGTCCATTTGATGAACGACGGCGTTGACAAAAAACCCGAACTTGTCTGCCTCGGACACGACACACATATGTGTGGTTGGATGAGGGTATTGTGACCTGAAAGTCGTAGCAGCGATCGTAGGGTTTATTGGCAGTGTTCATTTTGGTCCTTGTAAACGTAGTTTTTCACGACTGTTATTGTTAATCGTAAAAATCCCTTAAAAAACGCCGTTGGTGCACCGCAATATCGACCACGAGGGACCAAACTGTGAGCCACAGCAAGGACAATTCCCCAAGACTTTGGTGCGATAGCCGCTCCCCTCTTTTTGGCAGGCAATGATGGTCTCGATAGGTGTTTTTCAATGTTTAAGAAGTCCCGGTCCCAAGAAAGCGCGGTGGACACTGTGAGTTATGAAGCGGATGTGAGTCCCCGACCCGTCTCCCACAAAGCGTCGGTTTTGGGCCCAACGTTGGTTTTCAAAGGAGAACTCCATGCGGAGGAAGACCTGGTAATCGAAGGCCGAATTGAAGGCTCAATTCAACACCAGGAAAAGAATCTCACCATTGGACCTCAAGGCGTCATCAAGGCAGACATCAACGCTAAGGTCATCACCGTGGAAGGTACCGTTGAAGGTGACTTGTCCGGCGATGTCGCAGTAGTGTTGCGGGCCACGGCGCGAGTCAAAGGCAACCTAAGCGCACCTCGAATCGTGATTGAGGATGGAGCACAGCTAAATGGTCGTGTTGATACAAGCGGTGAAGCACCGGTGCCTGGATACTCCGAGACCGATGATGACTACGCTGCAGAAGTGAGTTACGAAGCCGCCGGCTGAGTCAGTCCGCTGGGCTTAGAGCAGTCTGCAACAAAGCCTCAACAAGATCTTGTTTGTCGCGCCATAAGGCGAGCTTAAAAGCGAGTTCGTATAAAGCGAGTCGTTGGAAAGCGATGATGCGATATCGCATGGAATCGTCGGCCTCACTGTATCCAGACAAGAAAGCCCAACTAAGACCAGAGTCCATTGCACCATGTATCATTCGACTCAGCTGAGCGCTGGCCAAAAAGCATCCTAGATCTTGCGCGACGTCACCAACACCTAAAGTCGTAAGGTAACGCACCATGGCCTTTTGGTTGACCTCTACCAAAGCGCTTAGCCCGTAGCTCCCATGGATCAGGCGCGAGGTGGCAGGGGGTAAGGCCGCCATCTCTTGCTGTACTAGTTCCCCAACCAAAAACGCGTTTCGCTTTTGGTTGGGCAGAAATGCCGCGATGTAGTCCGACCAAAACAACGGGCACTTTGCTTCTAGGGCAGATACGCAGTCCTCAATTGGCGAGTTGTGCAACGATCTTAACAAGACACCCGCACTACGATAAAAAGACTCAGAGAGGCAATTCTCTCCTGAGCGCGCCTCCGGCACATCCTGTATCACAATCATGTTGTGATTTGACAGATGCGCTATGGGGGCGGCAAGACCTGAACTATTCCCAGTTGATTCAAGCTGGGCCGCAAGCCCTTGCAAATTCTGAAAGTGTTTAAAAGTGTCATGCTCGCCCTGATAGACAACACTCAACAGAGAAACCCAACGCTTCTTGTGCGCGCCGAGAAATCGTACTACCGCATGATCGCCTAGTTGATGGTCTACCAGCTCAGTCTGGACAGCGTGGATATCGCTAACACCAAACAACGGTCCAATGGCATCCAATGCATATTCTGGATTGTGGAGCAGCTCAAGGCCCAAGAGGTGTTCATCCACGCCCTTTGGGCGCAGCAGCAAGTTTAGGCTTTGCAGGCTAATGAATAGGTCAACATCGCTGTGCAGTTGCGGGCATATCCTTCTGGTAACGTCTCCGGCATGGACCTTCTGGGCTTCACCCTGTTGGGTGATTTCCCCATACCAATATTGCGGTAGTCTGGTTTGTCCTTCGAAAACGATAAGGTAATGCAAGCAGAACGCAGCGTTATTGACTTGAACCCCTAAACATTGACACGCTCGAACAGTGACTTCCGTCGCTTGAGTCGGAAAAAATTCGAACTCCAAAGCCTCTTTTAACAGCTCCGCATCCATACAACGCTGCAGTTGCTGCAAATACCAACCTGCCTGATCTGAATTCAAACGTAACTACCCCACACTGTGGTCTGTCAATCTTAACAATAAATGACCGTGCAATACGCTGCCTAGTAGGGTTTCCATACTCACTAAATGATCAAGCATACTCATCCCAAGCCCACAAAAAGACTTTTGCTATGCCAAACGAGAATCGATTACTGAGATCACTAAGAGCGGTACAGAAGCTGCCCCGATTTATGCAAACGTGGGCTCGCTCCAAAGCCATTGGCCGAGTGGTCAAGTTTGTCGGCACAGCCAACATACAGGCGCAGCGCTTAGACAGAAGCTCCGCTGTGTTTACCCTAAAAAACAAAACTAAGGTTCAAAACCATATCCGGGGCATACATGCCATGGCGACGGGATTGTTGGCTGAAACCGCTACTGGATTGGCGGTTGGATGCCATCTGCCTGATGACAAACTGCCACTACTTAAATCCATACGCATTGATTACCAAAAAATCGTTCAGGGCAATTTGAGAGCAGAAGTATCGTTACCAGAACACATTATCCAGGCCGTGGTATCGGAGCCTCGAGGTTCGGCCATCATACCGGTGACGATAACAGATTCAGCGGGTAATGAACCTGTAAGCTGCGAAGTCACATGGGCATGGAAACTGAAAAAACAACTTATGTGACATATCACACGGTGCCCTCAAATCCCTTTGTGGCACACTGTCGCTAAACACAGACAAGAAAGGACAACTCCGATGGATCGGATCCAAGCCCTCATCAATTATGTAAAGTTAGGACAGCTAGCTGAACTGAAGAACGCGTTAACGCAACATCCCGGCGACATGCACACTCAACATTCCAGCGGCAAATCCTTGTTGCTGCTTGCGGCCTACTATAAGCAAGACGCTGTCGCTAAGGAGCTGTGCTCTAGAGGTATTGAGCCCGACATTTATGAGGCAACCGCTCTGGGCGACTTTGGTGCCGTGGAGAAACACATCGCAACTAGACCTTCGAGTATTTTCACCCGACATTCAGATGGCACTTCTCTTCTCGGACTGGCCACCTATTTTGGTCATCCCCGTATCGTTCAGTTGCTGCTGGAATACAAAGCGGACCCAAACCAGAGCTCTACCAGTCGGGCCACTGTGCTGCCCCTGCATAGCGCCATTGCTTACAAAGACCCAGACTGTAGCTACCATCTCGTAAAAGCATTGCTGAGCGGCGGTGCCAACCCAAATCTAGTACAAAGAAAGAATCGGACTGCACTCCATTTGGCTGTGCTCAAAAACAGACCAAAATTGGCGGAGCTGCTGCTTGAGCGTGGAGCTGACATTTGGGTGAAAGACAGCGATGGACAAACAGCCGAAGAGTTTGCCCAAACCGCTCAACACCAAGAACTTTGTCGGATTTTTGCAAAGAATCGAGTGGCCATAGAAACCGAGGCGTTTATCGACACCCAGTTGCTGGCAGCCATGGAAACGGGGGAACTCCCCAAGTGCTAGGGAGCGTCAGGCTGTTTCTCGGGTACCGCCGTATTGAAGGCCCGAAGCGTTAAACAATCCTGTTCTATCCGCACAATGTTGGGATATGGCCCCAAGTCACAGTCAAATCGCCTTGCGTTGTATACCTGCGGCACAAGACAAACGTCAGCATGGGTAATCCCGTCGCCCACGCAATACTTGCCGGCCGTCTGCTCCAGGCGCGCCTCAACGGCGTGGAAACCCTCCGCGACCCAGTGTTTATACCATTGTGCTTTGGCGTCGTGGCTGACTTCTAGGGGCCCTACGAGATACTTCAACACGCGCAGATTGTTGAGTGGGTGAATATCACAGGCGACCATTTGTGCCAATGCACGTACCGTGGCCTTTTCTTCCCTATCGTCGGGCAACAAAGGGTGCTGTGGAAACTTTTCTTCAAGATATTCCAAGATTGTCAAAGACTGGTGGATCACCTGACCATCACAATCCAGCGAGGGAACTAATGTCTGAACATTGATCGCCCTGTATTCTTTTGCTTTGTGGGCTCCGGACACCAGGTCGACTGTTTCGATTTCGTAGTCGAGTCCCTTCAAATTCAAAGCAATCCGGACGCGGTACGCAGCCGAGCTTCGCCAATAGGAATAGAGTTTCATAAGCGCTCCAATCTAATCACCAATCACGGTTCGTACTTCAACCAGTTCCGGAAAGAACTTGAGGTCTACCGCCTTACGCAAGAAACTCACGCCGCTAGAACCACCCGTGCCCGGTTTATATCCGATGATTCGTTCCACCGTCTTTACGTGGCGAAACCGCCACAACTGAAAGTTAGTCTCTAAATCCAAAAGATTCTCGCACATGTCATACGCATCCCAATGTGTATCATGGTCCTCGTAGATGGTTTTGAAAACCTGCACCACTTGACTGTGACTCTCGTAAGGCATACACCAATCTCGATTGATGCGCTCGGCTGGAATCTGGTAACCGTGCCGAGAAAGATAAATTAGAAACTCGTCGTACAAACTCGGTGCACACAATGTCTTTTCCAGATGAGCGTAAGTCTCAGGTTCCGTTTCAAAGACAGACAAGTAATCGCGATTCTTGGCCCCCAATAAAAACTCCAACTCCCGATACTGCTTTGATTGAAATCCTGAGGCTCGACCGAATACATGACGAAATTGCGAATACTCACTGGGTGTCAGGGTCTCAAGCACCGACCACTGGGACTGCAGCTGCTCCTGAATGTGCTTGACTCGATCGAGAATCTTAAAACAAGGCTCAAGCTCATCTCTTTGCAGCACGGCTATTGCCGCTTTCAGCTCATGGAGCATAAGACTAAGCCAAAGCTCCGTGGTTTGGTGTTGAATAATAAATAGCAATTCATCATGATGATCACTGAGGGGCTGTTGCGCATTCAAAATAAGATCCAACCGCAAATATTGTTGGTAGGTCGTATCCTGAGGAACCTGGTGAATACCCGTTTCCAACTTCCGATGGGTCATTTTTTGTTGATCCTAACTGGCGGGTGAGACGGCATCATTCTAACGTGTACTCAGCGTTTTTGCGACGCACCATGGTGAGAATTGATCAGGATTTACTGAACAAATCACCTCTACCTATTGATTGCCTCAAAAGCGTTGGATTTTTCTTGAAGACCTTCAGTGCAAAGGGAATAATGCCGCCAACCAATCGAGGGCTAAGCCATGCCGGCGCTGCAACGAAGAACCACCGATACACAGAATCGACGTTTGGAAAAAATCATCGACGCGGCTAAAACGACGGATTTTTCAGACCATTGTCCAATCCCGGTAGAGCAATTCGTAGAGCTCTATTATCGGAACGTCTCGGTTGAAGACCTACGAGACCGTAGCCTGGACGACCTGGCTGGCGCCGCCCTATCCCACCTGCGATTTGCCAGCAAGCGCAAACCTGGCATACCGAAAGTCAGAATATTGAATCCCAATCATGAGGAGCATGGATGGTCATCAGATAACACCATCCTACAGATGATCAACGATGATATGCCGTTTCTCGTAGATTCCTCAGGGCTAGCCCTCAATCGACGGGGATTAGGCATTCGCTTGACCGTCCACCCCATATTCCATGTGGTCAGAGACGCCAACTACAGAATCACCGATATTAAACCGGAACCCGATAAAGACACCGTTCCGGAATCCTGGATTCAAGTGGAGTTTTCCAAGGAAACGGACGCTGAGGATCTCGAGGAAATACAGGCACACGTTAATAAGATCCTGGATGACGTTCGAGCCGCGGTTAATGATTGGCGGGCAATGAAACAAGAAAGCGCGGACTTAAGAAAGGAGCTGACAAATCGGCAACTACCCGTAAGCGATAAGTATCTGGAAGAAGGTCTTGCTCTTTTGGAGTGGATGGAAGACGACCACTTCACTTTTTTGGGATATAGGGAATACAAATTAGTTGAGGATTCCACCGAAGAGACTTTAGTGGTCATTCCTCATTCCGGACTTGGGATATTGCGGGGTGGCCCTTTACAAAGCCAAGCCCACCATAGCAACGTTCTTCCGAAGGACATCCGCAAGCAAATTCGATCCAAAGAGTTGTTGCTGGTCACGAAGGCGAACTCTCTGGCCACCGTTCATCGAAATAGTTATCTAGACTACGTGGGTGTAAAAGTCTTTGACGATGACGGCAAAGTCGTTGGTGAAAAACGATTCCTGGGCTTGTTCACTTCGGTTGCCTACAGTCGTAGCCCTCGAGACATTCCCTTGCTCCGTTTCAAAGTACAACAAGTCATGGAGCAATCGGCATTGCAACACCATAGCCACGCCCGAAAAGCCCTACTCCACATATTGGAGACCTATCCGCGGGACGAGTTATTCCAAAGCAACGTAGAGGATCTGTTTCGGACGGCACACGGAATTTTTAGCCTGCAAGAGCGGCAACGTGTGAAATTATTTGTTCGCCGCGATCCTTATCGCCGCTTCTTTTCATGTTTGGTATACGTGCCGAGAGAGCGCTACACAACCCGAGCGAGACGGCGAATTCAAAGCATACTCCAAGAAGCTTTTGACGGCAGCGCCGTTGAGTCGTCACCGCTGTTGTCAGAGTCGGTATTGGCCAGATTACATGTCATCGTCCGTACGAAAAGCCCAAAGACGGGGCAATACAACATCAAGTCCTTGGAGAAAAAAATCGCCGATGCGGTTCGCTCTTGGCAAGATGGCCTGCTAGAGACTCTGATCGAGCGCATAGGTGAAAAAGACGGCCGCGTCCTGTTTGCTGAGTACGGCGAAGTGTTTCCCGCCGCCTACGAAGAAGACATCACGCCCAGAGAAGCGACTTTCGATGTCGAACGCTTGGCTTCTCTGGGCAAAGAACCTACCAGTCTGCGCATGAGTCTGTATCGACCACCCAACTATGGGGAGAAGCAGTTACGCTTTAAATTATTTCGAAGGGAAAAAACAATACCTATATCCGAAGCCCTACCAATGTTAGAAAACATGGGGCTTCGTGTGATCAGCGAACGTCCTTATCACGTGGAACTCAGAGACGGTTCGCTAGTTTGGATTCAAGACTTCGAAATGGAGTACGGTGCCGAACAAAGCATCGATCCGGCTTCAGTTAACGAAATCTTTCAGCATACCTTTGCTAGGACCTGGCTCGGGGAAACCGAAAACGATGGTTTTAATCGATTGGTCTTGGGCGCTTCTCTCACCTTCAGACAGACCGCGCTGCTAAGGGCCTACTGCAAATACCTTTTACAGACAGGTATGCCGTTTAGTCAGCAATACATCGAAGCAGCGTTGAACAACAATCAAAATATTGCTCGAATCCTAGTCGACTTTTTTGAGAATCGCTTTGACCCAAATGTCACCAAAGCCAAAAGAACCAGATCAGACAACAGAGCCTTAGAACAACTAACTTTCGAATTGGAAACCGTTGCCAGCCAAGATGACGATCGGATTCTCAGAGCCTTTAGGGATATGATTCTCGCTACGTTACGCACCAACTATTTTCAGCGTGAACTGGATGGCGATGTGAAACCTTACATCTCCTTCAAAATAGATCCTTCGAAAGCACCTGATCTCCCACTACCACTACCGATGTTTGAGATTTTCGTGTATTCGCCCAGAGTGGAAGGAGTCCATTTGCGGGGTGGACCCGTTGCTCGCGGCGGGCTGCGCTGGTCCGATAGACGGGAGGACTTCCGCACCGAAGTCCTTGGCCTGATGAAAGCACAGATGGTCAAGAACACCGTTATTGTGCCGGTGGGCGCCAAGGGCGGTTTCGTCGTGAAG
>JBCCFQ010000065.1:0-10294 GCA_039029655.1 Pseudomonadota bacterium
ATACCAAAAGGAACCAAATAACGGGAATGGCGCTCGTAGCAGTCGATTTGCACATCCATGTCATCCAGATACCACAACAGCTGGGGATGGGTGGCCGCCACGTGATAGGTCTCATTAAAAGCATCGACAGACGTCTTCCAGTTACAATTCCACTCCATGGTGACATCTCGGGTGAGCACCATACGATCGAAATGGTAAGGTTCAAAATGGTCCTTTAGCGGTGCCATATACTCTTCAAAGGGAATTGGGTCCTTGTCTAGACAAAACCAAACAAAGTTATTCCAGACTTCGCAGGGGATCTCCGACAAACCACTACACGGGACACCCTGAGGAAATAGCTCTTTGTTAGGTATATTGACAAACCGCCCGTTGAGCGCGTATTCCCACCCGTGATAACTACACTTAAACGTTTCCGTCGGTTCGTCGCTGAGACCAGGTGGCACCAAACGATTACCCCGGTGAGGGCAAACATTATAAAAAGCGCGAATCTTGTCGTCCTTTTGGCGAACCAATATCACTGATTCTCTGCCAATCTCAGTGCAAACATAGTCACCGGGTTCAGCCAAGTCGCGTTCTAACGCGCCAAGCAACCATACCTTGCGCCACATGGACTGCCACTCGGTTTCCAGGTAGTCCTGAGAAATGTACTTCTCTTTTGGAATAGGCTCTCGTCCGAGGTCAGGAATGGGTACATGCTCAACCGGTGTACCCCCAGATACTGGTTCGGATACCCGAGGGATGTTTTTGTAAGCTTTCTTTTTCAACTAGAACTGTACTCGCTTCGTGAAGCCACCATCGATGACTAGATTGGCACCATTCACCCAAGACGCCGCCGGACTAGATAAAAACACGACGCAACGCGCCACTTCGTCCACCGTTCCCAATCGACGAGTTGGATGGTCTTTGATGATCTTGTCATACCACTTAGGCATGGTGTCCTTAATCATCTCCCAGGAACCACCAGGAAATTGAATGGGGCCAGGAGAAACCAAATTCACACGTATGTTGTCACGACCAACAAATTGAGACAGTTGTTTGCCGTAGGTGATCAGTGCCGCTTTCATTGCGTTGTAGGCTTGGGGCCCACCAAAGGTTTCCAGCGCTGCGGTGCTGCTGATCAGGGTAATCGCACCCCCCTGTCCTTCTTGCATATGGGGCATCACCGCTTCACAACCACGAACCGTGCCGAGGATGTCAGCCTCGAAGCTTTTCCACCAATTCTTTTCACTGTCCATGCCCCCACCGGCACTGACGTTGGGGATAAATATGTCCACGCCCTCCATGACCTTGACCATTTCATCGATCCATTGGGCGTACTCTTCTTTGTCTTTGACGTCACAGGCCGCGCCAAACACTTCGGCTTTGCGGGTTGTGCATTTTTCGATAGTGTCTTCCACGTCCTCAATGGAACGAGAGCAGGTAGCGACGTTGCACCCCTCACTGATGAGCATCTCCAATATGCGCCGACCAATACCCTTGGTACCACCCGTGATGATGGCGCGTTTGTCTCTAAGACCTAGGTCCATAGTGTTCTCCTGCCGGTTCGAGCCAAAGCTGACTCCTTATATAATGTGGCGTAACCAATGGGGCGCAAAATCGACACAAATGGTAGCATCGAGGGGAGAAAAAAAACAGTCATGATTGTTTTCTTTTTGATCTTTTGCAGGTACCCTGGACTATAAACAAAAGCCCACTTAATGAGCCACCAATCGTGAGAATTGTATGAATTTTCAACTGACTAGCGAGCAAGTGCAACTCCAAGAAGCGGCCCGACGATATGCCGATGCTGAGATGCCCACTGTGGCGGAGGTTTGCGAAAAAGACAACGAACCACCGGGGATCGCTGTGCGTCAGGCCCTTGCCTCTCAAGGCTTTCTCGGGGTCAACGTCGCACAAGAGTATGGCGGCATGGGCCAATCCAACTTGGACGCCATTGTGGTGTTGGAACAATTCGCTCGAATCTCCACCGCTTCGGCCTTTCCGGTGTTTGAATCCTGTGTGGGCCCCATTAAGGCCATAGAGCATTTCGCCCAGGAAGATCTCAAACAACGGGTTCTGCCCAAAGTCTGCTCCGGGGACATTCAAGTGAGTGTGTGTATGTCAGAACCCAACGCGGGCACGGCACTCACGGATCTCAGCACAAAGGCAGAACTTAAAGGTGGCGGCCTGGTGTTGAATGGCCAAAAACGTTGGACCAGCGGTGGCGGCCATGCCGATGGCTACGTGGTGTATTGCCGTATGTCGGATGATCCTGGCGCTAAGGGCATTGGTGCCGTGTACGTAGAAAAAACAACCCCGGGTATCAGCTTCGGCAAGCACGAAGGTCTTATGGGTTGGCGTGGTATGGGCCACTGCGACATTTACTTTGACAACGTGGAAATACCTGAGGCTAATGTCATCACCCCCGCAGGCGGCTTCAAAAAACTCATGCAAGCATTTGACCTTGAGCGTTGTGGTAACGCCACTATGTCATTGGGACTCGCAGCCGGTGCCTTGGAACAAGCCACAGAGTATGTCCAAGAACGCAAACAGTTTGGCAAGCCAATCATCGACTTCCAGGCAGTACAGTTGCGACTTGCTGAAATGGCTATGCAAGTTGAAGCATCTCGCCTGTTGATTTATCGGGCGGTCTACAACGCCCAGTCAGGCATGCCGTCGGTTTTTGAAAGCAGTACTGCAAAGTGTTTTGCAAACGAAATTGTCCGCTCCGTTTGTGCTAACGGTATGCAAGTCATGGGCGGCTATGGTTTTGCAAAGGAATATGGCATGGAACAACGTGTTCGGGATAGCTTTGGTTGGGGTCTTGCGGGCGGCACAATTGATGTACAAAAGACTAACATCGCGTCAGCTTTGGTAGGAAGACGCTTCAATCAACGCAGCTGACTACTGAAGACCCAAAATACTGATGGCTGCGATGTTTCTATTGGGGATACCGCCGAGGTTTTGTGTTAGGCCTAATGACGGTGTTTCCAATTGCCGGTTCCCCGCACGACCAAGAAGCTGCAAATAGATTTCATAAATCATCCGTAGCCCAGATGCACCAATGGGGTGGCCAAAACACTTTAACCCACCATCAATCTGACAAGGTAATTCACCGTCTTTGTCGAACCGACCTGCCCTAACATCCTGCCAGGCGTTACCTTCTTGAGACAAGAATAAGTCTTCCATGAGCACCAACTCGGTAACCGAAAAACAATCGTGTACTTCGATGAGATCTAATTCGGATAGGGGTTTGTCGATACCCGCCTCCTCATAGGCACGTTTGGCGGCAATCCGTGTGGTAATCGTGTGGGCACCATCCCAACTATTGTGAGACATCTCAACACCATTGGATGCAGCCAGCTGCAGCGACTTTATCGCCACCAATGGGTCACCTTTGTCTACCACACCCAAACTTCGGGCAATCTCCGGAGTGGTAACAATGGCACAAGCAGCACCATCGCTCACGCCACAACAGTCAAACACCCCTAACGGATCGGCTACCATGGGCGCAGACAGGATTTGCTCCACCGTCGGCTTAGACCGTAAGTGCGCCTTTGGATTGAGACTGCCGTTTTGATGACTCTTCCAAGATACGTGGGCCATACTCTGTTTGAGATCTTCCAGGGAGACACCGTGTTTCGCAGCATACGCACGGGCGAGCTGAGCAAACCCGCCAGGCGCCGTTGAATTTGGAAGATAAAGATCTTCGAACGCCCCGTATGTTCGCTCTGGCAAACCGGAGTACCCCACATCCTTTAACTTTTCTACGCCTAATGCCAAGGCAACATCCACCGCACCTGAAGCAACGGCGTAAGCCGCCCCTCTCAAGGATTCCGTGCCCGTGGCACACAGGTTTTCCACCCGAGTGATTGGTATATTAGGCAAACGTAAGGTCATGGATGCAGGTAAGGCAGACTTACCCTGACTTTGTTCGTCGTAAAAGACACCAATCCAGGCGGCGTCAATGGCAGAGCGATCAATACCCGCGTCAAATAGCGCTTCTGTATACGCCTCAAGCAACAAGTCATCGTAACCTGAATCCCAGCGCTCACCAAAATGAGTGCAACCCATGCCGATGATCACGACTTTGTCTGAAATACCCTTGCTCATTGCAACGGTACCGGTGATGGCTTCCAGAAATATCGGCGAAAGCCCCGCAGCGGATCAAAAGTCTTCACCCTAAAGTGGGAATACAATGTGTCACCGATATTTAGTTCCCCGGGGGACGAATCCGTAAACTCTAAGAATGCGTTGCCGCCACCTTCAAATTCAATGTTCCCGTAGATCATGGGAGGGGCAGGACTGGCAGCGAGAAAATCTTCCGTAAACGTCTTCACGTGACAGGTTTTTTCTGCAAAGTGGTAGTCCGACATGCGGTCAATACTGCCGCAATTCACACAAACTCTGGCACTTGGAAAATGGGGTGTGCCACAGGCTTCACACTTTGACCCAATCATACTGTTGATGGATCGGCGACGCCTGAAATAGGCCGCCATAGCCGTTCTTTTATCCGCTTCTGCACGCAGCCCGGCATCTAACTCGATCATTCGCGAAAAAGCAGGCAGTTTTAAGTAATCCACAAGAGGTTGCTGTGACGCAATGCTATGGCCAACGGTGTTTTTTGCTCGATGCGTTTGAATGAGTTGGTTTACACGAAATGCGAGCACGTCACACCCTTGACCAAAGCCTACAGCCAAAATAAGGGAGTCCGGTTCGGCGCCGTCCAACACATGGGCAAGCATCAGTAAACTGTGTGCCACCCCACAATCCCCCACCACGTCGTACAAATTCGGCGCCAAAACTGAATCACTTACGCTCAGTTGTTTGCAGATTTTTTTATTAAAGGAACTCGGAAACGGTGTGATCAAGTGATCGACGGAGCTGATAGGCAAATCCAATTGGGTACAGGCTTCGGTTATGGTGTCGGGAACCACCTTGAGCACACCCTCATCTCTAAACCAACGCTGTTCTAGGGTATAGTCACTGTCTTGCCCTTGAGCGCGATAGTGATCCACCATATCGTGCTGCCGACTGATGCCGCCTAGATAATCCGCAACGCAGTTCTCTTGACCCATTTGAAATGCGACACCGGCATCGCCATAGGACATCTCTTGAGACGAGCCGGGCTTTGCGGTTCTGCGATCTGCCGCGGCCAACAACACAGGATTTGACGATGTTAGGAGTTGCATCATCGCCGAGGTTCCCGCACGGAGGCTACCGGAAACATCCTGGGTGGAAATATTGGCTTCTAAACCCAAAGCCTCGGCCATGAGGCCTGCATTTGAGCGATCCAGAAAAGGGGCTGTAGTTGACGCAAAAACCACATGGTCTACTGGTGTACGAAGCGCGCGTGACCCAGCCGCAACGGCAAAGGTGATGGCATCTTCATCCCAAAACCCCAAACTGCGCTTACCCTTTGCTTGGGACCGAAGAGCGGGTTGGAACCATGACAACTGTTGGGCAATCACCGAGCGCTCCATACAAAAGCGTGGTAGATAATGGCTCCAAGACTGAATCCCCAAGGCTAAGTCCTCACCCAGTCAAATAGTCGTCAAGTAGTGGCTTAATCCGAAGTGTATCCGGCACATTGTCGGCGCCAATTCTTCGATCCACCTCTTCATGCCAAAAGTAAATACGTCGCTCCTGATAAGACAACGCCGCACCCTGAAACCCGTCACTGGCCACGGACTTCTGTATACCCACAGCGAACTGAGTATCTTCCGCCAATATACGTTCCCAGTTATCGATACGATTCTTCCAGTTAGGGTGATCCTTTGCCTCAGACGGCGCAAACCAATGGCTGTCAATAATCATCGACTGCTCGTCCTTGGGCCAAAAGGTCAAAAACGGAATCCCGCTGGCCGAAACCGGCGCCACTAAGTTTGGAAAAAAATGATACGACGGATTGTGTTCCTTTTGCACCTCGGTGGCTGTCTCGATCATAGGCATATCTCGGGCACCTGGATCTTGCCATTCCGGGTCTCGCTGGGGTGTGACCATGAGCATGTTTCCACCGGGATAGAGTTCGATATGCGTACCCCGATGATCCAAGAAACGATCCACCGTCTTTTGATGTATGGATTTTAAGTGATAACTCTCCATGAACGCATCGAGCAAAACCTTAACGTTACAGTCAATCTCAAAAGAAGACGTTGCGACATGACTGATGTTTGCCAAGTCCAAAGTCTTCCAGTGGTCGGGAAACGGCGCTATGGCATCCAGCAGTGGTTTTGCTTTGGTATCTTGGTTGACAAAAATCCAGTTGCCAAACAACTCGCAGCGTATTTCTCTAAGGCGATAACACGCCATGTCGAAGTCTGGGAAATCCCTTAGGTCACGAACCGCTTTGAGCTGACCCGCTAGATCGTAACTCCAACCATGATAAGGACACACAAACCGCTTAACCGAACCTGTTTGACGCTGGACCAGCGGCGCACCGCGATGGGCACAGCTGTTGTAAAACGCCCGATAGGTTTGTTCTTCCGAACGGACGATCAAGATTGGAGAACCTGCCCGTTCCCATAGATAAAAGCTACCGACGCTTGGCAACTCGTCCGTGTGTATAGCGTACAACCAAGACTTTTCCCACATACAACGACGTTCTAACGCGAGAAAGTCGGAATCTAAGTATCGACCCGCAGGAATTCGAGGCAACTGTGGAAAGCCTTCAGGCACACCTTTGCGGGATTTCTCATAACGCATCCCGGACAAAATCCGATCATTGGTTCCTTGGTCCATGGTACAGCTCTGATTAAGTTCCTTAAGCGATATGCTCGTAAAAAGTCAGCTGCATTTCCTCGGACAACGATTCAAGAATCGGTGGCACCAAACGATCATGAAAGTCGATTTGCATATGATGATCAAATGCCGCTTGGTCTTTGAATCGCGCATAACAGACGTAGCTAAGAGGGTCATCTGCCTTTTTGATGACATCATAAACGTAGCAGTCGGGTTCTTGTTCATGGGTGAGTTTGCTGAGTTCGCTTTGAGCTTTTTCGAACTGCTCAACCATATCCGGCTTAACTTTTAGTACAGCGATAAAAATCATTCTTGCACTCCTTAAATCACGTCAACCTAGGTTCAGCTCTTTTGTGAGCTCTTCGGCGAGTCGGAATTTTTGAATCTTTGTGGACGACATAGGCCACTCTGTGACAAACCGAACGTACCGAGGCACCTTAAACCCAGCTAGCCGCTCCTTACAATGAGCCACGAGTTCTTCTTCTGTCACATCCTGGTCATCGCTGCGCTCAACAAAAGCAGCAGCTACTTCCTGATAACGCAGGTCCGGCACACCCACTACTTGAGCCATGCGCACACCGGAGTGCTGAGCCAAAACGGTTTCAATTTCCACTGCAGCCACATTCTCGCCGCCCACCTTTAACATGTCTTTGAGTCGGCCATGAAACATGAGTTGGCCGTCCTTATCTAAGGAACATATGTCCCCAGAGTGAAACCAACCTTCTTTGTCTAATGCTTGATTAGTGATGTCAGGCGCTTTGTAGTACTCGGTGAATGTACTGTAGCCCCGGATCAAACACTCACCCTTCTCTTCGATACCTAGCTCTTTGCCGGTCTCTGGATCTAAGATTTTGATTTCAAGTCCAGGTAATGGCGAGCCCAAACGAGTGAAGCGTTGTTCCCGACTATCACTGACTCGACCGGTGGTGACGGTACCCGCCGTTTCTGTCATTCCAAAGGTACCCACATAAACGGTATCCGGCATGGCTTTTTCCATGGTTTGCCACACCATGTCAGGTTGTACAGCGAAGTTTGCATTCATCAACCGAACCGAGCTTAGATCTGTACTCTCAAATTCTGGGTGTTGTACCAAGTCGCCCATGATGGTCCAGAAACAAGGATAGGTTGCCGTGACCCTTTCACTTTCAAGCATCTTAAGGGCTGCCCCAGGATCAAAGTGCTCTGCGGTCAAGTATGTCCCACCTTGATCGAATATCGTAACCAACGGCAGGATGGCGGCAATATGAAACATAGGCAGCGGTGACCAAAAACTGTCGCTCGGTCCGATTTGGTACCTGCGACCCAGAGCGATGCTGCTTCTCACCATGGCTTCATGAGAAATCATGCAGCCCTTGGGATTGGAGGTCGTACCAGAGGTATATAAGATTAGCGCGGTTGAACCCAAACGGGTTTGCAATCGCCGTAAATGCACTTCGTCTTCATCCACCCGATCCGCCATTTGGAAAAATGCGTCTCGATCAAGAAATCCGGATGAAGATTCTCCAGACAAAGACACCAACGCCCTTAATTTCGGACATTCACTTAGAGACAGGTCACTTGGATCCGCCTGGTCGCTTAAAGAAGGCAGCGCCTCTCGCAAACGGGCAAGAAAATCGACGTTGGCGATAAATTTGTTCGAAGTAATCACCACCGTTAAATCGGCGTTGTCACACACGTATGCGATTTCAGGGGCGCGAAATCTTGCATTGATGGGTACCACAACAGCACCGATCAACGCGGCAGAGAACATGGCCTCCAAAAATTCAGAGCAGGTGGGTAACAACAAACCCACATGATCACCCGCTTCAACACCTAGGGCTCTTAAGGCTCTTGCGCCCTTCAACGAACGCTGGGCCAGTTCACCATAACTAATCCGCTCCTCGGGCAACACAACCGCCGTCTTGTCCCAATTTTCATCCGCGGCCGTGAGTAACAAATCCCCAAGTGTGGTGGCACGTATACGACTGGTTTTTAGGTCATCCATTGCTGAGCCCTTCACTCCAAATGCTCAAAGTACTCTCGAACGTAGGTGCCATCTAAGCATTCAATAAGGGCCGGTGCGATTTCTTGAAAGTGCGACGTCTTTTGATGAGCCTCATCGGCCGCCTCACTCACGAAAGACTCAAACACCGCATAGCCCAACTCCTCGTCTTTGAGTTTGAAAAACTCATAAGCCAATACGGTGTCAGCCTCGTTTTTTAAGGTAGCCTCGGTAAGCTGCTTGGCCAAACGGATAAACTCTTGCTCTTTTTCTGCCTTAACTGTCATACGTCCAATAAACGTGTGTACGACTCCACCTCCCCGTGTATGCGACTGATTTTGATGGTAACATCAGGGTTTAAAGAATAAAACAATCATGACTGTTTTTTTTCTGAGACTATGGATTCCAACTTTAAACCTCTGATTCACAAAGATAATGTACCGGAAAAGTCAGCCTTTTGCGGGGAAATCGACGGCCAAGCGGTGGCGGTGTGTAAGGTTAAGGATGAGTACTTTGCCTTTGAAAACCAGTGCTCCCACGCCAATGCCAGTTTTGATGGCGGCAGGCTGAAGGCTTACCGAATTAGCTGCCCCTTACACGGCGCCACATTTGATGTTAGAAGCGGTGAAGCAACTAGCCGGCCCGCCAAGCTGCCCATCAAGACCTATCCCCTAAGGGTGACGGAGGACGGCATGTTAGAAGTGGCCGTAGACTAAGCAAACTGACCCAGTAGCGTGTTGATGGAAATCCGCCAGCCCTTTTGAATTCAATCGACTAAAGACGTCTTCGCAAGCAGCCCACCCCGACAGTCCCGGACATAACTTATCCCGGGACCATCAGCGAGTATCATCAACACGGTGGTGGGTCAGTTTTAAGCCGGTTCCACCTGATAACCGGTTCTCGGAAAATGTACATTCACCCATCCCACTCGAGAATCCTGGCGACGAATGGTCACACGGTTGTGATTCAGCCCGATTAACTTGCCTTGTACCGGTACGGAACCATAGTCCGTGGGTGTGACCGTTACCTCTTGGTTTTCTACCAAGTTGCCTGGGTTGCGTAACACGCCACTACCCGCCCGGGGATCACTGGCGGAGGCAATGTCCAATGCATCTTGGGCGTTCATGTCAGTGACGTCTCCATGCCCCACGCCTTGCATAGTCTTTTGCCATCGCTGAACCTGTTTAAAATCCGTCAGCCACCCAGCCACCTGAGGAAAGTTCCCGGTTGCCATCCATAGAGGAAAGTAAAACAAAATGTCGGCACCAGAGATGTCGGAACCTAAAACAAAGGGTCGACCATCCTGCAGTTGCCGTTCCAATAGCTCAACTTGGGCAAGAAACTGCCCATAAAGATGGGGAACCGCGGATTCCAGCTCATCGAAATCCATAAATTCAAAAAAGGCCTTCCGATCCTCAAGCACTGGCTCGGGAATATCACTGTTTAGACCCATGGACAAACCAGCCCCAGGTTCAAAAAACGTGGTGTCACTCCAGGTTGCTAAGGCTTCCACCAGACCTTGGCTGCCATTGGGGTACAGTGACGGTTTGGGATGAATTTCTTCCAAAACGTGGGCAATGAGTTTGGTGTCAC
>JBCCFQ010000066.1:0-10252 GCA_039029655.1 Pseudomonadota bacterium
ACTCGAGCTTTTAGTTTTTGTCCTGGACGAAAAGTCACAACGCGACGAGCCGTTATTGGAATTTCTTCCCCCGTTTTAGGATTACGACCCGGACGTTGATTCTTATCCCGTAAGTCAAAATTACCGAACCCCGATAATCTTATTTGTTGACCCGATGACAACGCCACTCTGAACTCTTCAAAAAACAAATCCACAAGTTCTCTTGCTTCACGTTTGTTGAGACCAAGTTCGTTAAACAACGCCTCAGCCATGTCTGCTTTGGTTAATGCCATAGGTCATTCTCTGATCAATGCGTTATATTTTTCTTTCAGTTGCGCGACAACGCCGCTAACAACCTTGTCCGCATCCTCGTCCTTAAGGGTGCGGGATTTATCCTGCAAAATCAACCCCAAAGCAACGCTTTTTCGCCCACTCTCTATAGCCTCGCCTCGGTATATGTCAAACACAACTGTCTCTCTAAGACAATTCCCCGCTGCTTCCCGCGCGGTCGTGCACAATTCGCCCACCGGCACCTGCTCATCAACCACAAGGGCAATGTCTCTGCGAATCTCGGGATACTTGGAGATCGCCTCAAAACTCGGCAGTTTCGCTGCCGATAATTGCTCAAACAGCAATTCAAACAGGTAGACTTTACGCTCTATTTGTAGGGTTTTCTGTACCCCAGGATGAAGCGCTCCAAGATAGCCTAAAGACTCTCCTGTCAAGTTTTTTATTTCCGCAGACTGACCTGGATGCAGACAAGAGGGGCCACCAGGTTGGTATTCAAAGGCGCTTGCATCGCCGGTCAGCGCAAGCAGCGCATCCACATCGTGCTTTATGTCAAAAAAGCTGACACTTGGCTGCTTCCCGCCCCAAGACTCAGGCTCAACCGAACCCGACACTACCCCCGACAACACCAGTTGTTCTTTGGTCTTACCGTCACGGGTTAAGAAGCGTTTACCAAACTCAAACAAACGTACACGTTCACGTTGTCTTCTTAAGTTTCGATCAAGCGCATCTAACAACCCCGGCCATAGTGAGACACGCATGGCAGACAAGTCTTCCGAAATTGGATTCGCCAGCGACAACAGGTCTTCATTGGGAAACAATTTCTTTTGATACACCGGGTCAAAAAAACTATAAGTCATCGCTTCTCTGTAACCGCGATCTACTAAAGCTTCTTTGAAACGATCACTTGGTATTCGAGTTTCCTCATCAGGATGCACAAACAATTGTGCCGCACCTGAGTACTCTGGCAAGTTGTCGTAACCTACAAGTCGAGCAACCTCTTCGATGAGGTCTTCTTCAATCTCAATATCAAATCGATACGTGGGTGGCCTGACGCGCCAACCGGCTTTGGTTCGCTCCACCACCATGCCTAAGTTGTTTAAGGCCTGCTCCACGTCCTCATCGCGGACCTCCATTCCCAGAACCTTAGGGATTCGATCGCGACGCAGGTTGACCTCATCCCGCTTGGGTAAATGATCCTTAGAGGCCACCACAATGACTGGCCCTGGCTCACCGCCGGCCAGATCCAGCAATAGCTCGGTGGCCCGCTCGATGGCACGAATCTGAGCGTTGGGGTCGACGCCCCGCTCAAAGCGGTGGGAGGCATCAGTGTGCAAACCCAGCTTACGCGCCCGCTGGGCCACCATTTTTGGTGTCCAGTACGCCGCCTCGAAGAAAATGTCGGTGGTCTCAGTGGTCACGCCTGAGCCCAACCCCCCTTTCACACCCGCGACGGCCCTCGCCGATCCCTCGTCACAAACAGCCAGAATGCCTTCCAAGTCAACATCTTCCCCGTCTAACAGGGTTAGACGCTCTCCTGGCTTACCATGGCGTACCACAATACCGCCGTCCAGCGTGGCTAAATCGAAGGCATGCATGGGCTGGCCCAGTTCTAGCATGACGAAATTGGTGATATCCACCACCGGGTGAATGGCCCTGAGTCCGCTACGGCGAAGTTTCTCCTCCATCCATAAAGGCGTCACGGCATCGGTAGATATGTTTTTCACCACCCGACCGGCAAATCTTGGACACTCTTCGAAAACATCCACCTGGACGTTGAGTTTGTCCACGATTTTGCCCGCAATGCGGGGTACTTCGGGCTCCGGCAGAGACTGGCCAGCCGCCGCGGCCACTTCACGAGCCACACCCAGAATACTCAGGCAATCTCCCCGGTTGGGCGTTAAATCCAAATCAAAGATATTGTCGTCGAGCTGCAAAAAAGCCCGAAAATCCTCCCCAACGGGGGCATCTTTCGGTAACTCTAATATGCCATCGGCGTCTTCAGTCAAACCAAGCTCTTTGCCAGAACACAGCATGCCCTCAGACTCCACGCCTCGGAGCTTAGATTTCCGAATTTTGATGCCACCTGGAAGCTTAGCCCCAATCACGGCCAGCGGTGCACGCATGCCAGGGTAAACGTTGGAGGCACCACAGACGATATTGTGTTCTGCGGAACCTGAGTTAACACGACAAACTCTAAGCTTCTCTGCATCAGGATGAGGAGACACCTCAAGTAATTCCGCAACCACAATCGAAGAAAACGCTTCGGCCGCAGGTAGCAAGTAATCCACTTCCAAACCCGTCATGGTGAGTTTGGCCGACAAGGTGTCGGTGTCCCAATCAGGATTCACAAACTCTCTGAGCCAGGCTTCACTGAACTTCATGAAAACTGCTCCAGGAACTTGAGATCATTTTCGAAGAACATTCTGAGATCGCTAATCCCATAATGAAGCATGGTGAGGCGTTCCACGCCCATGCCGAAGGCATATCCGGTGTACTTTTCAGGATCAACACCACAGTTGTTCAACACATTGGGGTGAACCATGCCGCAGCCCAAAACTTCAAGCCAACCACCCTGCCACTCCACAAAAACGTCCGCAGAGGGCTCGGTGAAGGGAAAGTACGAGGGTCGGAACAGCATCTTCATGTCTCGCCCAAAAAAGCTTCGCAGGAACTGATGTAACACAGCCTTGAGGTGAGCCATGTTCACCCCTTCGCCTACCACTAACCCTTCTACCTGATGGAACATAGGCGTGTGAGTCATATCCGAGTCACAGCGAAAGACTCGCCCAGGTGCGATGAGCCTCAACGGAAGTTCAGCATTCAACATGGTGCGAATCTGAACCGGCGAGGTATGAGTGCGAAGCAGTCGGCCATCACCAAAGTAAAAGGTATCTTGCATGGCCCGGGCAGGATGGTCCTCAGGGATGTTAAGCGCCTCGAAGTTATGAAAGTCGTCCTCAATTTCAGGACCTTCCGCCACTTCGAACCCGGCCGCCTGAAACAGCGAGATGATTCGCTTAAGACTGCGGCTGATGGGGTGCAGCCCGCCTGGGGTCTGACCCAGGCCCGGCAAGGTGACATCCACCCTCTCTTTGGCCAACACCTCATCCAGATCAGCTTGGTCGAGGGCCTCACGCCGACTATTTAAGGCCTGTTGCAGGTTTGATTTGGCCTCGTTGATGACCTTACCTGCCGCACCCCGATCCTCCGGGGCAAGTTTACCTAACCCTTTAAGAAGTTGCGTTAACTCCCCGTTTTTCCCCAAGTATTTCACGCGCACGCCATCTAACGCTTTGGCATCTGCCGCAGCTTCGATGGCGCTCAACGCGTCTTGGAGCAGCGCTTGGGGTTCCATATGGATCTGACCGATCTACAGGATTAAAGGCTATTGAATTTGGGCCTTGGCCAATTCCGCCAATTGGGCAAAAGCCTCGGCATCATGCACCGCCAGGTCCGCCAATACCTTTCGATCAATTTCCACTTCCGCCTTGGATAAACCGAACATCAAGCGACTGTAAGACAACCCATTGAGACGGGCCGCCGCGTTGATACGTGTGATCCACAGTTGTCGAAACTGACGTTTTCTCTGACGACGATCCCGGTAAGCATACTGACCGGCTTTGGTCACCGCCTGTTTAGCAACTTTAAAAGTCTTACGGCGGGCGCCGTAGTAGCCTTTGGCTTTATCTAGAACTTTCTTGTGTCGGGCCTTGGCCACAACACCACGTTTTACTCGTGCCATGGTATTCCCTCCTTAACTGTACGGCATCATCTTGCGAACGGCCTTTACATCGGCCTCGGCCACCTGCAGCGTCGAACGTAGCTGACGTTTTCGCTTGGGCGTCTTTTTCGTCAAGATATGATTAAGGTGGGACTGGGCGCGTTTATATCCGCCCTTACCAGTGCGTCGGAAACGCTTGGCAGCGCCCCGACAGGTTTTCATCTTCGGCATTTTAATGCTCCTACTTTTCTAGCCAGGCACCAAGCTTTCAAGCCAGCGCTCAGGCGGATGCAGCAAGGTTTTAAGTCGCTACGCTCACTTCTTCTTTGGCGCCAGAACCATCACCATCTGCCGGCCTTCCAGCTTCGGAAATTGCTCTACCACACCAAGCTCTTCTAAGTCACCTCGTACACGCGCCAAAAGCTGTTCTCCCAGCTCTCGATGCGCCATTTCACGACCACGAAACCGCAAAGTGACTTTGGCTTTATCGCCTGCGGTGAGGAATCGAATCAAGGCCTTTAATTTGACCTGATAATCTCCCTCTTCAGTTCCGGGTCGAAACTTAATCTCTTTTACATGTATCTGCTTTTGCTTCTTCTTACCTTGGTGCTGTTTTTTCTTTTGTTCAAAAACATACTTACCAAAGTCCATGATGCGACAAACAGGAGGTTCAGCGTTAGGTGAGACCTCTACAAGATCTAAACCTGCGTCCCGAGCTGTTGCCATTGCGTCTTCCCTAGACACGATACCGGCTTGATCGCCTGCTGCGTCGATCAGCCTAATGCGAGGAGCAGTAATCTCCTCATTGCGCCTTACGCGCTTGGATGCTGCGATATTTAGTCCTCCATCACAACGCGACCGAAGTTAAGTAGCTCTTGGTTCAACCGCTCGGAGAAGTCTTCCAAACTGAGGGAACCAAGATCCTCGCCACTTTGTTTTCGCACCGCCAAAGTACAAGAATCCATCTCTCGGTCACCAACAACCAAAAGATAGGGCACACGCTGAATTGTATGTTCGCGAATTTTAAAGCCGATTTTCTCGTTTCTCAAGTCTATTTCGGCTCGAAATCCCTGATTTTGCAAGGATTCAGCCACGGATTGTGCATAGTCTGCCTGCCGATCGGTGATGTTGATCACCACGACCTGCACTGGAGCCAGCCAAACTGGGAAATTTCCGGCAAAATGCTCGATGAGCACCCCAATGAAACGCTCCAAAGAACCCAAAATAGCCCGATGGAGCATGACAGGGGTCTTTTTCGAACTGTCTTCAGCCACATAACTGGCGCCTAGGCGCCCTGGCATGGAGAAATCCAGCTGCATGGTGCCTGTTTGCCATACCCTACCAATGGAGTCTCTTAGGGAAAAATCAATCTTTGGACCGTAAAAAGCCCCTTCTCCAGGCTGTAGCGTCCAATCTAGACCCTTTTCCTCCAGAGCCTGCTCCAAAGCGTGTTCGGCCCGGTCCCACAGCTCATCCTCCCCAACCCGTTGTTCGGGCCGAGTGGATAGGTTGATGAGGACATCGGTGAAACCAAAATCTCGATACACCTCAAACAACAGGTCGATGAATTCGCTGACCTCGCTTTGAATCTGTTCCTCAGTGCAAAAAATATGAGCGTCGTCTTGGACAAAATTCCGCACTCGCATCAGACCATGCAAGGTGCCGCTGGCCTCGTTGCGATGACAAGAGCCAAACTCCGACAAGCGCAAGGGCAAATCCCGATAACTGTGTAAGCCTTGGTTGTACACCTGCACGTGACAGGGACAATTCATGGGTTTGACAGCAAAGGTTCGCTGTTCAGATCCGGTGATAAACATCTCATCCCCGAACTTGTCCCAGTGACCCGACTTTTCCCACAAGGACCGGTCCACCAGCTGGGGAGTACGAATCTCTTTATACCCTCGTTTACCGATTTGCTCGCGAATATAGTTTTCCACCACGCGATAAAGCTGCCAGCCTTTGGGATGCCAAAACACCATGCCAGGGGCTTCCGGCTGCACATGGAATAGTCCCATTTGCTTGCCCAAACGACGATGGTCGCGTTTCTCAGCCTCCTCCAAACGATGGAGATAGGCTTTTAGTGCTTTCTTATCACCCCACGCGGTGCCATAAATCCGTTGCAACATTTCATTGTTGGAGTCACCCCGCCAGTAGGCTCCGGCGACTTTGGTGAGTTTAAAAGAGCCTAGTTTCCCGGTGCTGGGTACATGGGGACCACGGCACAGGTCCTTAAAATCCGCCTGACCGTATAGACCGATCTCTTCGTCTGCTGGAATGCTTTCAATGATTTCCGCTTTGTATTCTTCACCCTGGCCACGAAAAAACGCCACAGCATCATCTCGACTCATAACGCTTCTGGCGATCGCATGATCCGCCTTGGTCAGCTCTTTCATGCGTTTTTCAATGAGATCAAGATCTTCTGGAGTAAACGGTCGCTCAAACGCGAAGTCGTAGTAAAAGCCGTCCTCAATCACAGGACCGATGGTCACCTGGGCGCTGGGGAACAACTGCTTCACCGCGTGAGCCAACAGATGGGCCGTAGAGTGACGAATGACCTCAAGACCCTCCTCGTCCTTTGCCGTGACAATGGCCAGATCCGTATCGGAATCGATAGTAAATGAGGTATCTACTAATCGACCGTCTACGCGACCGGCCAGGGCAGCTTTGGCAAGCCCTGGACCAATGTCGGCCGCGACATCGTGCACGCTCACAGCGTGATCGAATTGTCGTTGACTGCCATCAGGCAAAGTGACTACCGGCATGAGTCTGAGTCTCAACTAACTAAAGGTGCCGGAGTTAGCTTAATTGACTTATTAATCACCTTCCACCACCCCCGAGCAGGGCCCACGCGGAAAATAAGTAAATTAAGCTAACTCCGGCACCAAAATAATGGTAGGCGCGGGCAGGATCGAACTGCCGACCACTACCATGTCAAGGTAGTGCTCTACCACTGAGCTACGCGCCTAAAGTCGCATTTCTAGCGGGCGAAAGACGATACTTGAAGCGTGCAAGTAGAGCAAGTCTTGAGGCCTTCTTATGTGACGGGAATCTATGTCATGCTTGGACGATAACGTCCTCGGAGGAATGCTGGTGCGACACTTGTTTCTAATCATGTTGATGCTGGGAGCAACCTCAGCTCAGGCCTTTGAACTCATACCTCCCGATCAGGCAGGCTTTTTGCCTGAGCGGTTGCAGCGGGTAGACCAAGTGTTTGAGGAGGCAGTGGACAAAGGCCAGGTGGCAGGCGGTGTGGTTTTGATCACTCGGCACGGCCAAATGGCCTATCACAAGACCTTCGGGCTGGCGGATATAGCGTCCAAGAAGCCCATGGAACACAACGCAATCTTTCGCATCGCCTCCATGACCAAAGCCGTCACCACGGTAGCGGTGATGCAGCTTCATGAGCAAGGACGCTTTCAATTGTATGACCCGGTCTCCAAGTACATTCCGGAGTTCAAGAATCCCACCGTCGCTACTTTTGATGAGACAGGCACGCTTATTGACACAAAGCCTGCCGACAAAGAAATCACCATCAATCATCTGTTGAGCCACACCTCAGGGATCAGCTACCCATTCATACCCAGCCCTCTGCAGACAATTTACGTTAACGCGGGAGTCATCGACGGTCTTACTGAAAAACCAGTTCGACTGGAGGAGCAAATGAAACTCCTAGCCAAACAGCCTTTATTGTTCAACCCTGGGGAGCGGTTTCACTACGGCTTGAATACCGACCTGTTGGGTTATCTGATAGAAGTGGTCTCCGGCAAGAGCCTGGCGGACTACTTTGAAGACAAAATCTTTAGCCCCCTAAACATGCACGACACCGGATTTTACTTAGACGATTCCAGGGAGGATCGCTTGGTCACCCTATACGCTGAGGTAGACGGCAAACTGGTGGTATCCGACGGCACAGAAGCCGACATCAAACTGGATAACCCTCGCTACCCTGCTGAGGGCACTAAGACCTATTACTCCGGTGGTGCAGGACTGAGTTCCACAGCCATGGACTACGCCCGTTTTCTGCAAATGCTTCTAAACGACGGCCGGTTAGACGGACGACGACTCTTAAGCCGCAAGTCCGTGGAGTTCATGCGAACCCCATGGGTAGATTGGGACAATGACGAACAACCAGACTTTGGCGCCGGTTTTCAAGTCACTGACAACGTCGGTCGAGCCGCTCAATTAGGTACACCAGGCACCTACGCCTGGGGCGGCGCTTTCAACACCACCTATATGATCGACCCTGAGGAAGAACTGGTTGCTCTGTTCATGACACAGGTGCGGCCTTACACCAACGACCTGCGGGGTTTGTTTAAGACAGCGGTCTATCAGGCGTTGGAGTAACCTTAGAGCAACTACTCTTTTTCGATTAGGTACTTGAGAATTTCGATCACCTGGTCCGGCGAAGTCGCCCACGCCATAGCCGAAGCGTCCACTTCCTTTAGCGCATGAACGAGAGATTCATCATGAAGCGTTATGTAGGGCTTACCCAACGCTGCGCAGCAACCCGCATCAAACGCAGCGTTCCATTGCTTGTACTGTTCTCCAAAACGCACAATCGCTAAGTCACAATCGCGGATAAGCTTTTTTGTCCTAATCCCATTCACCTTGGCAGACTTGTGATCTCGCCAAAAACCTTGCTCCTCTTCACCCAACACGTCGCCTGCGGCATCACTGGCTGAGTGATCGGTGACTGCAGAGGTGAAAGTAACGGGCAATTGGTGGCTTTCACAACCACTCTTAATTTGTTGTCTCCAGTCAGTGTGAATTTCACCTGACAGGTATACGATCCAGTTCATGATTTATTTCTCAAAACGTCAATGGGGCAAACTACCATAGATTCGAATGCCACCCGCACCGGCTACTCTCGGAAAAAGAGAGGCGCACGCCCCTCTAGTTGCTTAGTCCAACGGTGCGCCGCTGGAATCACGCCGCAGAATATAAACGTCCAGGTCGCCGTTTTCTGGCGACTCGCCGGCCTCCCCTTCTACCGAGCCCGTCAAGACCAGCTCACCATTGTTTCTCTCGGCGATGCCACCGGCGGTGATTCGCCCGGGTGTTCCGTCGGCTCTATTCGCCGAGATCACTTCCCGCGACACGAGCGCCCCGCCCACCGAATGAGTGAACACCACAGCGTTATCACCAACACTTCCAAAAGTGACAAGGCTTCCATCGCCTTTGATTATCGGCGGCGTGAAGTTAAAACTGACATCACCACCAGTCTCGTCACAATCTGACCATATTTCAGCAGTGAAGTCCTGATTGAATCTTGCAAACAATCCATCGGGTTCTTGGTCATTGGGATCAAAAACCTGGTTGTCCCCGACCACATAATACGTCCCGTCTATGGCCTCAACCAGCCGATACCAAGCCGTATTTGAGGAGCCACAGGCATTTGTCGGAGTCAAGGGAGCGCGCTGCCACAAATCAAGACCATCCGCAGAGAAAGCGGCAGCAAAACCGCAGGTCGTACAGGGTCTTTGTATGTCGAAACCATTGTTAAAACTACCTACGACGATGAGATTACCGTTGGCGGCAACCACAAGGTTTCTAATCTGGATTCGATTGAGGGTCCCTGGAATCCAAGATTGACTGGTGTCCTCGGTGTCCAGAGCTAAATCCCTGCGCCACAACTCTTGCCCGGTTGAGCCACTAAACTTCGTGATTCGACTGCTCAGCCCAACGCCACCCGGCGAGGTCCACGACACTGAGAATAAGTCTCCATTGGCATCGGTGGTGGCCCAATAGTTACCCACCAATACATCTGTTTGGGACGATTCAAAATCTGTCGCTCCTCGCCACAAAATCTCGCCACTGTCCGAAATACGGTAGATGGTGGCCGCTAAATCAACCGCGAAAAAATCCGTGGACTGGGGGATCGGTAACAGGTTACGAATAGCCTCTTCAAAGGTACCCTTTGGTTGCAATGTCCATACTGTGTTGCCGCTGGGCGAGATCTTCTTGATCCACGGTTCTGTTTCTACGAGATTTGGCAACGCCGTAAGACTACCCTTGGTCCCTCCACCCACGATCAAGCTGTCATCCGATCGTTTTATTAGACTCAAATTTGGTACGTCCTCTTGCAACGTACCAAACTGGATTGCCTCGGGAAAACTAGTGACTCCTCGCTCCTGAATGTTTCGAATCACTGAACCACTAACGGGGTCTCGTACCTGTATGAGTTGCGTTCCAGAAGAAAAATTCTCGGTACGAAGGCCTACCTCGTCCACGCCATTGCCATCTTGATCGGGCAAAACAACC
>JBCCFQ010000067.1:0-10140 GCA_039029655.1 Pseudomonadota bacterium
AAATAGGTTATGTCCAATCATCCTAACCAGCTCATAGTTTTGGTTTTCCAGTGCCCCCAGCAAGAGCCGAACGTCTTCCTTGCGCCCCGCCAAGTAGGACTCCATTAGTTCTTCAGCAAACGGGTCCTTAGGCTCATTGGACGTGGTCATCAGTGTATTCCTCATCAGAAGAACCAAAGACTAGCGTTTATGGGTATAGCCCGCCACGGATGCGGATTAGTCTTTGCAAAAATTGACATTGTTGGCTTTAGGAAAGGGCACGCGCTTCGTCATATCGCATCACCGACAGACCTTGGCTAAGGGAAGCCTCCAGGAATTGATGAGCGGGCAACTGAGCTAACGCCAATATCACATGAGCCTGAGTCGGATTCTCTTCAATGGTCAAGGGTGTCCAGCGGACCTTAGCGGTCCCCAGCAATATGCTTTGAAATTTGTATTCTTTCGGAAATAAAGTCGGCGTGCTCAAATCAGCGCCCGGTTCTCCAAGCCTTGGGATGTAACGCCAACCAAACCAATTCACCCGGCGATTCTGTCGATTGATATCATCAGTTTGCTGTTGTGACGCGGGCTGCGCCTCGGAGAACTCGACACTTAAAAAAGTCTTGCCAGCAAAGCGTGCACTGGTTGAACGACCGTTTTGATCTTTCTTAATGGTAGACACGTGGGCACCCAGTTTCGGAATCCCTCCACCGTCTCTACCAGACAAAATTGTTGTGATGCGATCTTCCCAGACGCACAACACAAAAAACCCCTGAAGCGGTGTATCCTTCTTTCCCTCGAATCGAACCGGCACCTCAACCGCAATACTGTTTGAGTCTTGTCCTCCCAAACCATCGACTCCTCGGCTGAGGGTGTAAGTCACAAACACTTTGGGTTCCAGCAATTCGAAATCCGCTGGGACCAAAGACTCCAGTTGGTGTCGGTCGGTTGTATAACATGCTTGAAGTACGCTGATATCATCGCAAAAAGAAGGTTGAGGACAACCCTCATACCCACCAAAGTGGGCAGGCATTCGATAAGAAAACTTGTCGTCAAATTCAAACATGGACCATCGCCACGGCTGTTTAGACGCCAGGCACCCACCCTTCGATGCCCTTGGTCAATATCCCTCGTTCCTCAGTCATTAAGGGTATCCCGTCTTGTACCGGGTAAATTGTGGACTCATCTAAGGTAATTAACGCCTCAGAAAAATCACCTTCAACTAAAGATTCATCCACGTATCGGATACCACCAGAGGCGATTTTTTCGTTTAACACCCCGAGTTTTTCTATGGATAACAACTTGATAGGCTGCTTTGTTACAGGACAACACAAGATATCCAGCAATTTTTTGTCCAACCCTCGCTCCCGAAAATTTTGCCTTCTGGCGTGTGCATTCCCTATTAATTCTACTAAAATCGGGCCCAATAATCGCACCACAATAAGCTTGGCGCATTCTTACGGCAAACCGGCAAAATTTTCGGATCAGTTGCAAACCAAGCACAACCCCACACTCAGGCTGAACCGGTGTTCAGAGGGTCAGGGTGCGAATTGGCTGTTTTGTGTTTTGGCAAAAGGACAATGGATGAATAGTGGGGTGGTTGGGCACCATCTGGTGTTACTTGGATGGGTCTTGTTTGTTTTTCCGGTGGTGGCACCGGCGACGACGCAAGGGGAACAAGATGACGATGGGCCTGCATTGGCGGTCTTGAGCGATCTACACGAACCTCGGGGTATTGCTCCCGATGGATTTTTGCCCAACCCCATAGCACCCAGGTCATACGGATACATTGAACGAATTACACTAGGATCTGAGACTCCGTTGCAATTCAAAGCGAAGCTCGATACTGGCGCCGACACTTCTTCCTTAGATGCAAAAAACATCAAGCGTATTCGCAGAGGCGACAAACGACTGGTTCGCTTTACCGTGGTCAACCCTGACTCTGGTGAATCCATTACTATAGAAAGACCCTTTGTGCGGCGTGTGCGTATCAAACGTCACTCGGGCAATCATCAGACAAGGAATGTTGTGCGCATGGAGATCTGTATTGGCTCAGAACGTCGCTCTGTGGAAATGAGCCTCATTGACCGAGGCTTGTTCGAGTACCCCGTACTGTTAGGGAGAAGCGCACTAGACGGCATCGCTTTGGTGGATTCAGGAAAAACACTGACCGCCACACCAACTTGTCACTTCCCCACCATCAAGGCCATACCGGAAGAAAGCCCCATCAGGCTTGAGCCCCTAATCACCGACACGACCCAACAAACCAATCTGAGCGATGGCGCATATGAATAAGCGTCACGTCGTATTGCTGTCCTTGATTCTGACTCTGATTGGTCTTGGTATGTTTTGGTACAAGACCACCCAATTAGGGTACCCCATGACTCCCGAGACCGATTCGGAAGTGTGGCGTATCGAAGCCAGGGTGCAGTTCCGCGCATCCGGAGGCCCGGTGAAGGTTGACCTAAAGTTACCCACCGATATGCCAGGATTTGCCATCCTGGATGAGCACTTTGTCTCACGCGGTTGGGGCCGAACAACGCGGGTGAAAGGGGGCAACAGAGTCGCGCAGTGGGCCATCCGTCGGGCTCGCGGTGTGCAAACGCTGTACTATCGAGCGGACGTCTATCGTGAACCTACCTCCGTTTACGCCACTGAAAAACCAGACAACCCACCCATTCCCCAGCTGGGCGAACCCTACGACACAGCACTGGAGACACTAATTACCGACGTCCGTGCCCACTCTGCGGATATTGCAACGTTCACTGCTGAGATGTTGGAAAAACTCGGCTCACCACAGACCGATGAAAACGTCGATCTATTAATGGACTCCATTGCTTCCCCGGGTAAAGCCACCACCGCCTCCATTTTATTGGCGGGCGCACGCATACCCACGGTAGTCGCACACGGAATAGAGTTATCGGACCAACAAAGAAACGCCACTTTTGTGTCCTGGCTCCAAGTCCATAATGATACCGACTGGCTTTACTTTGACCCCGAACGCGGTGATCAAAGACTACCCAGAAACTTTTTCGTTTGGTGGCGAGGCAGTGACCCTCTAGTCGAACTAGAAGGCGGTCGCAATGCAGAAGTGGAAGTGGCGGTACAAAGAAGTGTGGCAGATGCCTTAACCATTGCCGAGAGAAGAGCTCAATCACTAGGATCAAAGATCCCAGACTTTTCACTATTGGATTTACCTATTCAGACACAAGCCGTATACAGCGTCCTGTTGATGATACCTCTTGGTGCCTTTGTCATAGTCATACTACGCAACATCATTGGCGTAAAAACCTTTGGTACCTTCATGCCGGTTTTGATTGCTATCGCATTTCGTGAGACACAACTTGTTGGGGGCTTGGTGTTATTCACGACTGTGGTCGTCTTTGGCTTAGCGATTCGATTCTATTTCGAAAGTTTGCGGCTGCTCCTAGTGCCGAGGTTAAGCTCGGTGCTCATTGTGGTGGTGCTATTGATGCTGGGCATAAGCCTGATTAGTAATCAGCTTCGGTTAGAAAGCGGCCTATCTATTGCGCTATTCCCAATGGTGATAATTACCATGGTCATTGAACGTATGTCAGTCATATGGGAGGAACGCGGGCCTGGAGAAGCGATTATTGAGGGAATTGGCAGCCTGTTCGCAGCAGCGATTGCCTATTTGGTGATGGGCATCGACATCTTAGAACACTTGGTGTTCTTGTTCCCGGAGCTCCTTCTTGTAGTGCTAGCCATTACTCTAGTTCTTGGCCGTTATAGCGGATACCGGTTGCTGGAGTTGTTTCGGTTTAGAGAACTTGCGACGGACAAAGCCTAGTGTTTGGCATCAATAGACGACTCAAACAAAACGGTGTCCTCGGCATTAACCGCCGAAATGCCCAGTACATCATGCGGTATAACCCAAGAAGCCTGTACCCATTGGTTGACGACAAACTACGTACAAAACAATTGGCGCTGGATGCTGGAATGGCTGTTCCTGAGTTGTATGGCGTCGTGAAATCCCAATACGATGTGCGTCGCTTGGCGGACATCGTTGCAGGTCACAACAAGTTTGTGATCAAGCCGGCACATGGCAGCGGCGGTGACGGTATCCTGGTCATTGACCGTACCCAAAATGAAAAGTACCGGACCTGTTCAGGACAGTACGTTCCTATATCCACGTTAAAACATCATGTATCCAACACACTAAGCGGGCAATACAGTTTAGGCGGTTTGCCCGACAATGCGATGATCGAATACTGCGTGGAATTTGATTCTGTTTTCGAAGCTGTAAGTTATCGCGGTGTGCCCGATGTACGAATCATCGTCTTAATGGGCTATCCAGTCATGGCGATGGTGCGTCTACCCACCCGAATGTCAGTGGGTAAAGCTAACCTTCACCAGGGCGCTATTGGTGTGGGTGTGGATTTAGCATCGGGTGTCACGCTGCAGGGTGTGTGGGGCAACTCAATTATCAACGAGCATCCCGATACGGGAAACCCGATTACCGGTATCCAAATCCCGGAATGGGGCAAGATGATGGAATCCGCTGCGCGCTGTTTTGAGTTATCGAAGTTGGGCTACTTGGGTGTCGACATCGTATTGGATCGAGATTTGGGGCCTTTGATCTTGGAACTGAATGCCCGACCCGGTCTAAACATACAGATTGCAAACTGCGAAGGATTACACGGCCGACTACAGACGGTTGAAAAGAACGTTGATCCAGAAGCCAGCGTGGACGAACGTCTGGCCTTCAGCGCGGATCACTTCAGAGCATCACCCGATCTTTTTGAAAGTCGCGCCGACGACTTTGGCCTCAAGACAGAGTCAGACGCCAACCTATCTGAACACGCGGCAGAAGTTATCGACATTCGGTCAAAAAAAGCGTCATCAAGTCGCTAAGCAAAAAGTCCCGACAGGTTCACGCCGGTTTCAAGCTCCGCAGTTGCAAGACCGGTAAACACGGTGCCACCCGTATTTGGTTCAACCCAATCGCAACACCCGGCAAAAATGTGGTCCATAGCGGTTCGACCTATGATCTGTGGGCTAGGATCTGCCAAGCGGCTCATCTCTTCGTCAGGGAACATCTCTCCGTACACGCCACCATTCACGCTGTTGCCGATTACCAAAACTGAATTGCCCTCACCGTGATCCGTGCCAGAATCTCCATTCGCCCTAAGTTGTCTACCAAATTCTCCCGCTATCACCAGCACCATATTGTCTAGAGCATCTTGCGGCAAATGTTGATACAACACATCGAGCCCTTTCCCAAGACCAAAGATATCTTCCATCTGGGGCTCTATGCGACCACCCTGTCGTTCATGGGTGTCCCAACCACCATAGTCGATGGAAGCAACACGCATACCCAAAATATCAAAGCATGCAAATGCGTCATGAAGATTCCGCAGTTGAACACCAAAGTCCAGGTTCGTTAAACCACCCAACTGGGTCATCGCCTCTATTGCCGGAGGAATGGGAATAGTTTCAAGACGCGCATCAATGGGTTCACCAAACTCCCGAAGTTTTCTTTCAGTCTCCAAGAAACGGTCGAACACTGCATCATTGCCAAGCGCCTGGCGTTTCGCCGCATAATAAGACTTCAGTCCGCGACTAATCCTTGTGGAATCATCCATTGGATCGTTTGTAACGCCGTCGAAGAGAGTCATGTCGCGCATATCACTTGCGGCAATCATGCGGGTATTGTCAAAACCGCCAGTGGCGCTCGGGCCAAAGCAAAAGGAAGTCGGCGCACGAGTCAAGGCCATGACATTTCCTTGAGCTGCTGCGGCCAATCGCCCACCCCATCCAGACGCATAGGCCTGGTTTGGCGTAAATTCACGATCGCCTTGATTGACGATATCAATACAGTGGGCGTGATCTCGAGTCCTGCCCCCCACTGCGTTATTAACGATGGCTACATTGCCGGCATCCCACTGGTTCTTCAGCCAGCCCAGAGTATTGTGGATACCGAATGTCGTACCACCGTCGGCAACCTGAAAAAACTCATTGTCCCACGCCTGTTGCCATGATGATGGCTGATCCGACAGGCGATGGGCATCCGCTTTGGCACGCCAGTAGTTATAGCCGAAACTATTTGGATTCGGATCAAAAGCCGGTGGAAGGATATGACGCATATCTGGCCCACCATTCAACATTAAGTTCACCAGCACACGATTGGAAATTGCTGGAAAGTCCATTGCGTTTGCAATGCGGCTCAAGCTCGGCACAAAGCCTCCGGAGTACAACATGCCCGCCGCGAGTGCTGACTTTAGTGCGTCTCTGCGATTCATTTACAAACCCTCCTGGGCAAACATGTACGGTGTAGCGACTATGAAATTGACGGCGCTACCCACCTTTACGTTGGCTTGTTGCCTTAGTGAGTCATTGGTATCGTTTAGATCTAATGTCATTGCCGCCAATTCGTCCAACAAACTCTGTAGCGCCGGGTCCGTTTCCAAATCGGCTTGGGTAATAACCCGATCAAAGTCGTACAAACTCAAATCGTCGGGATCCAAACCCTGGGATAGAATTTCGGAACGGTTCACGGCGTAGACCAAGTCGGCATCGTATGCCAAAAACGCGTATATATGCGCCCGCTCCAGAGTTCCGAGGTTTTTCAAGCCGTCAGCCACAAAGCGTTGCCACAAATATTCAGTGACACCGTCCACCCGGTAACCACCCGTATCTGAGGCTGACATGACACTTGACCAGTCCTTTGTAAAGGACGGCCCAAAATTGTTGCTCACAGGAATTCGATAGCGGTAGTGTTCTCGGGTCACTCGATTGAAGTTTGTGCGAAAAACTGACGTACTTTCCGCTGCATCCAAACTCGTCTGCGCACCAAACACATTATAGCGTGGTGAAAATGCGATCACGCCCTCGTCCTGTAGCCCATCAAATGGCGTATACAGTTCCGAGTTGGCCTCGACGTTGGAATGCGTGACTCCATTTGTCATGACGAAGTAGCGATCAATACTTGTGAAGAATTTAAATCGATCTGCCGAGTGAAATAGATCAGACACCGCATACGCGCGCAAGAATCTAAGCAGATCTTTTTGGGGCATGTCGTTCCAGGCTTCACGAATCCGCGTTCGCTTTGCGTCGGTCATATTGTCGTCTGCCAGACCCTCGATGAACAACACCGGTAGATTGTCCAGGCTTTCCTGTTGATTGATTGCGACGTTGGACAGTTGTTGTATACGTTCGTCTGCATTCACGCCTGTAATCGAGCTATTGAGAATGTCCAAAGGACCTGGTGCATGGTACTCCGTCCCAAAGGTAACGAAGTCAACAAAATCCATTTGGGTGGTATCGAACTGCAAACGGATGTCTGTAAGCGCAGCCGCCGTGTTTTTTATGGCGACAGTCTCATGGTACGTAGTGTCGTACTCTCCCAGAATTCCAAAGAATAGCTGATGATACTCGCGGGCGAAGTCCTCGTTGCAATAGCACACGCCATCAATCCACTGATTTGTAAAGTGACCGTATTGTCTAGCGACAGCGGCAGACAGTGCTGCATTGGCCAACACTTGTTGGTATGGCAGACCGCTTTCTAAAGACTCCGTGATGCCGTCGTAGTAGGCAATAACTTGATCGCTGGTCACCCCAATGGTCATGTTCACCGACATGTGATAGTTAGTTTCAAACAGTCCGATTCTGTGGCGAAATGGATTTAGACCGCGGCTCATGGCCGCCTTGTACCATGCCACTGGCGCCAAGACATACAATGCCCGCAAAGAAGGATCAATCGTGTTGCTAGGATTGTCGGATGACCAAAAATCCACCAAACCACGCAGCGTGGCCGAGCGATCATCGAGGCCATCACTATTGCTAATTCGGACTGGAGACAGCAGTGGGTTGTGCTCCTCGAAGGTGAGCATTTGTTGAATTGCATCCCATGCTGGCATGTTAGCCCAACTTGTTATCTGAGCATCGGTGGCCTGACCGCCATAGGCAAATACCTGCAGCACTTTCCGCACAGCCGTTTCATCCCAGGCCGCGTCACTGACGGTATTAAAACCCGAGAGAATGACCACGGGACCACCGCCACCTCCCGGTGGTGTCGGCGGTGGAGGTGGCACAGATGAACCACTGGACCCACCACCACAAGCGCTTAAGAAAGTAGCCAGCACGAGAATGTGAAACCAACGTATAGGAGACAGGTCACACATAGTTGTTACTCAAATAGTCCGGTATTGACATAATTTAACCATCCACCCCACACCGCATCAGGGCATGGTTCACACAGTTAGTGCCCTCTGTGAGCGAACGGTTTACTCGAACTAGAAATTGTTTACTTATCTGAGACTTATGCGGTCTTAGCGAATCGTCGGACGCGGTGAAAAAGGCGCGAACCTAGCAATAAACAAAGCACTAGCGCATATATGACGGGCTCGGTGATGTCCTTTTTCACCAACCACCAATAGTGCCAAACCCCCAGAATCGCAATGGGGTAAATCAGCGTATGCAAGGTTAACCATCGGCGTCCTAACCGACGCATCATAGAATTTGTGCTGGTGATCGCTAACGGAAAAAGCAACAGTACTGCCGCGAACCCAATGGTGATGTATGGTCTTTCGATGATGTCTTCTGCCAGATTGGGGAAGTCGAACTGCAAATCCAGGGAAACGTAGATCGCAAAATGCAGTAACGCATAAAAAAACGCGAACAAACCCAACATTCTTCGAAAACGGACTAACCAGGTAAGACCCGTTAGTCTCCGCACTGGCGTGACCGCCAGAGTTATCAGCAAGAAGTTTAGGGCCCAAATGCCATTCTCGCGGAGAAGCTCCTCAACTGGATTGGCACCAAGCTTGTTGTTGAATAGCGCCCAGGTTAGATTCGCCGCAGGCCAAAGGCATAGCAAAAAGGCCCCTGCCTTTAGACTGCGCAGTTGTAGTTTGGATGGCATAACGAACTAGTAGTACTTAATTAAATCCATGCCTTCATAAAGGTGAGCAACATATTCACCGTAACCATTGAATAACTCAGTGTCGATCCGCTCACCAAACAAGCCTTTACCTAAACGTCGTTCAGAAGCCTGACTCCAACGAGGGTGCGAACGTTCCGGGTTTACGTTTGAATAAAACCCGTACTCACGACCAATGGATTTGTTCCAACTCGTCGGCGGTTGTCTACGGGTGAAGATGATTTCATTAACAGACTTAATACTCTTGAAACCATACTTCCAAGGCACGACTAAGCGCATGGGGGCACCGTTCTGATTCGGCATTTCTTTGCCATACAGACCCACAGCCATGATGGTCAGCGGGTTCATGGCCTCATCCATTCTTAAGCCCTCTTCGTAAGGCCAGTCCAACACACGACGTTTTTGACCCGGCATTTGCTCTGGATCATACAACGTCTTGAAGTGCACATACTTCGCATTGGAATTAGGTTGAAAACGTTTGAGCAAATCAGCTAACGGAAAACCCACCCAAGGAATAACCATCGACCACCGTTCTACACATCGAAGCCGGTACACCCGCTCCTCAAGGGCATGGGGTTTTAGTATGTCCTCTAGAGCGTAGGTGCCGGGATTGTCACACTCACCAGAAATTTTTACGTCCCAGGGGCTGGTGACAAAGTCTTGCGCATTTACCGCCGGGTCTTCTTTACCGGTGCCAAACTCATAAAAGTTGTTATAGGTGGTGATTTCCTCAAAGGTATTTTGTTCCTCGTCGGTGCTGTACTCACTCTTCGTGATTGTGCCCAGGGAGCCACCTTGAGCCCCACTGTCTTCACTGGCACATGCCGATCCAATAACTGGCGCCGTGGCCGCCAAACCAGCGATTTGAAGGAATTTTCGGCGATCCAGGTAACTGGACTCATCCGTAATTTCGGAGCTATGAATCGTGGGAAGTTTAAATCGCGCCATCCGTATTTCTCTTTACCGACTTAAGTTACTAAAAAGACCCGCCAATAGTATGAAATATTTCGGAGTCTACTGATGGCTGGATTCATCAAAATAACCGAGATAAGGCATCCAGAGCCCCCATCAGGTCGGGTTTATGGGTCAAAAGTCCATCCCAGGGGTCCGTCTTCATGCTGGATAGGCGCCGTTTGGCGTTTTTTATGTTGAATCGCTCGACACACGTTATTTCATGACCATACCCGAAGCCGCTCAGTTAGTGATACAGGCCGGATCAATGGGCGAGGGCGGGGATGTCTTCGTGCTGGATATGGGCG
>JBCCFQ010000068.1:0-10139 GCA_039029655.1 Pseudomonadota bacterium
GGCATGGCCGAGCCTGGACATGCTACTCAACTGTACTCATGACGCAGCTCTTTCCCCCAAGTACGGGAAAGCAGCCTAGATCGCCGCTAACTGCCAAGCCGGTTTACCGGATACTCGACAGAAGTCTATTTATTACAACAGTTTTCAGGCACTCCGGTGCGGAGTTGTTATACACTCAAAAAAACAAGAAAACCTCGCGTGGTGCGGTGCAACCGGAGCAAGGCAACGACAAATTTCACAAACAAAAATGATTTAACGTCCCGTGAGTTAGAAGGTAGCGACGACCGCGGGCAACTGGTGGTGCCGGAGCATCTCACCGTGGTCCGTCCCCTAGGCTCCGGAAACATGGCAACCGTTGTCTTAGCCAGAGACGAGAAACTTAAGCGATTGGTTGCGGTGAAAACGCTTCGCAAAGAGCTCGCTGAAGATGCCGTGTGTTGTAAGCGTTTTGAGCGAGAGGCTCAAACAGCCGCGAGGTTAAATCACCCCAACATCCCCACCATATATGCTGTGGGGCGGTTATCCGATGATACGCCCTACATTGAAATGCAGTACGTAGAGGGGCGCAATCTCAAGGATTGGATACAGAGCCGTGGTGCACTCTCTTCAGATGATTATGTGAATTTACTGAAACAAGTTGCCGGTGCCTTGCAGGCTGCCCACAACATGAATGTGGTACATCGAGATGTAAAGCCAAGCAACATATTAGTCGATGAGCAAAACCATGTTTGGCTATGTGACTTTGGGGTCGCTTCTATTATCGAATCGGGTGCTGAAGTTTTGACTCGTTTGACCAGGGCCGGCGAACAGTTTGGTAACCCCGCTTATATGAGCCCCGAACAACTGCGTGCCGAAGCCGTCACCGGGCTAAGCGATGTCTACAGCTTAGGGGTTATGGCATATGAAGTCATGACCGGAGCGGGGCCATTCGATTCGCCTGAGATCCGCGATATGGTGGCAGCACACTTAAGAAGACCTCCGCCAAAGCTCAAAGATATCGACGGCGACTTGCCGGAGTGGCTGTCTGAAATTTTTCAGCGTTGTCTTGCGAAGAACCCAAACCATCGACCCTCAGCGAGAGATGTCTTGGATGCCTTAGAGTCGCAGGACACGGCGTCCAAGCAAACGGAACAAAAGGGCGCCGTTTTTGGCTTCCTGGAAGAACTCAAATCACGAAAGGTATACCAAGCCGCCGCAGCCTACGCCGCATCCGTATTTTTGATCTTACAAGTAGCCGATCTAACACTGCCGGCCTTTGCCGCCAGTAATCTCTACAACGCATTAGTAATCGCTTTGTTGCTCGGGTTTCCAGTCGTTGTCGTCATTGCCTGGGCATACGATTGGCATCAGGGTCGTCTAGTGAAGACCGCAGATTCAGAGCAAAGTCAGGGGAAACAAAAACTATTAATGCGGCTGGGATTGGGTGTCTGTGTAATCGGGTCAGTTGGGTTTGCCATTTGGTTGATTGGCAGATGAACGAGGTACCCAAATCCATCGGTCCTTACCGTGTTCTCGACGTGTTGGGTGAGGGTGGCATGGCCACAGTCTATTTGGCCGACCAATCTGAACCTGTAAAACGCCGGGTCGCACTAAAAATACTGAAAGCGGGCATGGACTCCAAACAGGTGGTTGCCCGTTTTGAGTCTGAGCGCCAAGCCCTAGCTATTCTTGATCACCCCAACATTGCCAAAGTATTTGATGGTGGCATGGCTGAGTCGGGCCGACCCTACTTCGTTATGGAACGCGTCAAAGGCGTACCCATCACCGACTATTGCGATGACCAAAGACTAAGTAACAAGTCCCGTATACGCCTCTTCATTAAGGTATGTGCTGCGGTTCAACACGCACACTTAAAGGGACTCATTCACAGGGACCTAAAACCCAGCAATATCTTGGTGGGCGTGGTGGATGGAGAACCACAACCCAAAATAATCGACTTCGGTATTGCAAAAGCAACTAAAACGACACTGAGTGAGGCAACCCTTTATACGCGGGTTGGACAGATTATCGGAACGCCTGCCTATATGAGTCCGGAACAGGCAGGTATCACAGGTCTAGACATTGATACACGTGCAGATATTTATTCGCTGGGTGTCGTACTGTACGAGCTATTGGTGGGCAGTCTTCCGTTGGATGTTCGTACAAACGACCAGGCCATGCAGGTTGCACTAAAAGAAAAAGACCCGCCTAAACCAAGCACGCGCTTTTCGGAGCTTGGAGATTCTCAAACGGAAATTGCCAAGGTGCGCAACACGGAGCCCGCAAACCTACAGTCCCAACTCAAGGGGGACTTAGACTGGGTTGTTATGCGGGCCATGGAAAAGGATCGAACACGTCGTTATGAGACCGTTAACGCTTTGGCCATGGAGTGTCGGCGTTATCTTGACAGGGAGCCGGTGTTAGCACGTCCTCCTAGTGCCGGTTATTTACTAAGACGTTTCTTCCAACGCAATAAGCTCACGGTGGTCGCTGGCGCTTTGGCATTGGTGGCTATACTGGCGGGTGCGGCGGCTGCCGGGTTTGGCTATTTGCGGGCTACGCAGGCCGAAAAGACAGCTCGAGAGGAGGCAGAGTCAGCCCGCCAAGTGGCCGATTTCATGGTGGAACTCTTTCAGGTGTCCGACCCTGGGGAGGCGCGAGGTAACAGCATCACCGCGAGGGAAGTCTTAGACCGCGGGGCTGAGCGGATCAATCAAGCCGAAGAGATGAAGCCCGAGATTCGAGCCCGATTGCTAGTCACCATTGGGCGGGTGTACCAAGAACTGGGTCTTTATGGACCAGCGTCGGAGTCACTAAGGCGCAGTCTAGAGATTCAGCGATCCTTACCGGACGGAGATGCGCTACGCTTGGCCGATGTAATCGTCGAAAACGGAATTCTCCAAGGCGAGTTAGGTGATTTTGATGCTGCCCGTCGGTACCACGAAGAAGCGTTAGCTTTGCGAAGGACTCAGTTGCAAGAACCCCACGAAGACATTGTTCGTTCCCTGAGAAGTATCGGTGTGACCTATTGGCGACAAGACCATCTGGACAAGGCGTTAGACATCACCCTTCAAGCTCGTGAGATGTTTGATGCCCTAAGCGATGGTCAGCCTGGTTTGGGTATTAGCATCAATAACAATCTAGCCAACATCTATGGTTATCAAGGCGACGACGAAAAGGCAGAGCCCATACAGCGAGAAATCCTTGCTGCGCGTTACAATACCGTGGGTGAGAAACACTTGCAGACGGGGTTTTCCCACGACAACTTGGCCATAACCTTAGATGCCCTTGGGAAGACTGAGGAAGCGGAAACCCACTATCGAAAAGCACTGCAAATTCTCATGGACGTCTACGGGGAAGAGCATCCGGAGGTTGCTCAGACGATGATGAATGTCGCCTCTTTCTTGATAGATCAGGAATCCTATGATGAAGCGGAGGGTCTTTTGTATAAAGCGGAACAGACCTTAAGAAGCGCTATCGGAGATGATTACTATATGGTGGCAGACACTCTTTCCTCGTTGGCGTATCTCAATCTTCAACGAGAAAAGTTCGAGAAAGCGAAACAATACGCAAACCAGGCTGTTGCAGTTTACGCTCGTGGTACTTTGGGTCCCCGTCATAGCAAGGTTGTAGACGCCAAGATCACATCAGCCGAAATCTCTCTCGGACTCAAAGAGTATTCAGTTGCTGAGGCGCAACTCAAAGCTCTGGAATCGTCCATGGATAGATCAGTACACAATGAGGCCTACGAGGATGTCTTGGATCTATTGGTCGAACTCTATACGAGCATGGACAACAATGAGCTTGCTGAAACCTACAGAGCTAAGAAGAATCAGTATCCCGGGACACTGCCCCTTATTGCTGCTTGCTCACCAGACTAAGCGTGTTCTCGACCAGATAAGGACTGAACATGGCAATACGCCAGCCGTCTTGTTCCCGGTATAGCAGATACAGGGATACGGTTTCATAGGCGACCTCACCGTCTTCGGTTAATCCCTGTCCAATGTTGTTCGCCAATACTTTATTCGGAGTAAGCACCTTGTACTCTTCCTGGGCCCATTCCAGACGAACTACCTGCTTGCCCTCTAGCATCGTGACGAAACTTTCAAAGTTAGCCGTGAATACGTCTAAGGACTCTGGAACCTGAGGTTTGCCCATGGGGGGTGCCATTAGAAACGGCATCACGACGAGTTTCCCGAGTTCATTTCGAAATTGTTGGCTACGATCGGGGTGTCCAAAACGCCGGTTGTATACGCCGAGGTAATTGTTCATGAATTTCGATACTTCGTGCTCCGTTGAGCGATTACCGTCATCGTTGGCGCTCAGTGGTGAACACATTACAAGTAGAACGAAGAAAGTGGTGGCTTTCAAAAAGTACATAGTGGTTCCTTGGAGGTGAGAGGTGTTTGGGTAAAGCGAGCACTGAGGCTTCGCGCGGCGTTCGGGAAAAGAACTCGCTATTGCTCCAGTTGGGCGTCGAGTAACTTCACGAGTTGGTCGCGGGTCAATGCGAATTCATGACCTTCATTGAGTTCAATGACACGACCCAACGCCTTTCCGATAGTGAAGTGTGCTTCACTAGCTGTCGGAGCAACCATGTAACGCAGCTGTGTTTGCTTAGCCGTCATGAATTGGAGTACCGCGTCAGCCACCGGTGTGGGCTTCAAATGCTGGGAGCGATCTTCTTTTGCGAAGTTCGCAAAGTTGCCAATTTCAGCACTAAACAGAGATTGAGATTCGGCGTTTTTTTTAGCGTCTGAGCGGCGTTTCATGTTCTTCATGATGTCAGAGCGAAAATTACCCGGCTCTACAACACTGACCTGGACATCAAACTTCTTGAGTTCCAGGGAGAGAGACTCGCTGAATGCCTCCACGGCGTGCTTACTCATACTATAGGGTCCCATGAGTCGACTGGAGACGATTCCAGCTATTGAGCCTATGGTCGTAATCCGACCCTTTTGCTCAATAATCAAGGGCGCAAAAGCCTTGGTTACGCGGTAGGGACCAAATAGGTTGACGTCCATCATGAACTGCATATCCTGTTCCGAGACCTCAATTAAGGGATCGAACAAAAACACGCCAGCGTTATTCACCAAGCCATATAGGCCTAGCCCCCTTTGTTTCACAATCTTCACAGCGTTGTCGATGTCTGATTGAACCGTTACGTCCAATCTGATTCCTAAGGTATTTGGCAGCTCGCTCAACGCTTTGATGTCATCAGGTTTTCGCGCCCCGGCATAAACAAAAAAGCCCTGATCGGCTAGGGTAAGAGCGATCTCTTTTCCGATACCCGAACTTGCGCCCGTCACTAGCACCGCACGCTTGCCATGATGTTCATCTGAGTGACCAGACGAGGATAGGCACAGGAGCAAAACCGAGAAGATGGCTAAGTAGGATTTCATATCCCACCTCCAATAGTTGCATTTGCCCTGCAAACTAACGGAGATCGAGCTGTCTACTGTCACTAATAGACCAGTACCTGTGATGCGTAGACCAATACCCTGTTAATGCCTCATGGTTGGATTCGTCGACCAAAACCAGGCGTTGGTCGAAAACTCGGTTCTGCCCATCGGACAAAGGTTGCTGATTGGGCGGATTGCGATAGATTAGGTACTCGCCCCTCAAGAGTCCCACAGTTGTCGATCAACCCCACCACAAAAGCCATTCTCTTTCAGATATTTTTCTGGGGCCTGGTGTTTTTGTTGAATCTTGGACCCGACTGGCAAAAATTCGCTTCCACACGTGAGGTACTGGAGGTGGGTGGTACAACCACAGTCCTTCAAGGCCTGGTGGCATTTGTAGCGCTGTCCTACCTCGTACCAAATTGGCTAGATCGAGGCCAGGTGGTGAAATTCGCGCTATTCTTGTTGCTTGTCCTATTTGTTGCCGCTGGATTGAACATCACCCTCAGCTACTATTATCTAGAGCCTACCTATCCCGAGTCCTATGGAAAGTACTATCAAACTCTTAGTCATTTGAGTTTCTTAGAGCGTCTCGGCTTTTCCTACATGATTAAGTACATCGTGTTCTCTAAGTTGCCACTATTCTTTTTTCCGGCGGCAGTACTGATTGCCGTCAACTATTATCGTAAGCAACAAGTTGTTTTGGCTTTGAGGGAGCAAAAAAGAGCGGCGGAATTGGATGCGCTAAAGCGGCAACTAAATCCACATTTCATTTTTAATACACTCAACAATATCTATGCGCTTGCGATTAAGCGTTCGGACCAAGCGCCGGATGCAGTCGCAAAGTTTTCAGGTATCCTGGACTATGTACTCTATCGTTGTAACAGCGAAGAGGTATCCTTGGCAGACGAAATTGTCATGATCGAAGACTATGTGGCGTTGGAGAAACTCCGATTTAGCGATCGCCTAACCGTCACTTTTGATAAAAGGATTGAGGAACCCGCCCGGATAGCGCCTCTTCTGTTTTTGACGTTGATAGAGAATGCCTTCAAGCATGGCGCAAGTCAGGCGCTGGAAAGAGCCACCGTGGCCCTGTCATTGGTGGCAAGCAATGGACGGGTAGAGTTTGAAGTTAGTAACACTAAACCATCAATTAACGACAGTCTGTCAGAGACCCTAGAAAGCGGAATCGGTTTGTCAAACCTCAGGCGTCAGCTGTCACTCCTCTATCCAGACACACATCAACTAGATGTTTTGGAAACAGCGGGACTCTATACAGTTCGTTTGTCAATAGGTGTGCTATGAACAGGGGTCGCTACCGTTGCTTGGTCGTGGACGATGAGGCATTGGCTAGAGAGCTCATAGAGTCTCATCTGGGTAAGCTCAAGCAATTTGAAGTTGTCGCGTCTTGTGCCAGCGCCATTGAAGCAAGCCAGGAACTGTCGGAGAACTCTATTGACTTACTCTTTCTAGACATCGAGATGCCCGTACTTAAGGGGACGGACTTTTATCAAAATCTTAGAGGTAAACCTAAGGTTATTTTCACCACTGCCTATCGCGAATACGCACTAGATGGTTTTGAGTTAGAGGCTGTTGACTACTTGTTAAAGCCCATTACGTTTCCGCGCTTCTTTAAAGCCATTGAGAAGTTTCTGGCCAGCGAACGCTTAGGCAATTCAACAGAATCGGAGACTCTCGAGAAAGATGCGATCTTCGTTCGTTCTGACCGGAAAGATGTTCGATTGTTGTTATCCGACATTGTTTATGTTCAGGGGCTAAAGGACTATGTGACGATCCATACACAAGAAAAGGCGTTTACCGTCAAAGAGACCATGTCCGGGATCGCGGACCGGCTGGGGGCAGGGTTTGTTCGCGTGCATCGATCCTATATTGTTAATCGACACAGAATTTCGGCGTTGACTCGTCATGATGTTGAAATAGGCGACATAGAGATCCCGATTGGCGACACCTATCAGGCAGAGGCAGCAAAGCTGCTTAGCAAAGGTTAGTTACGAAACTAGATCTTTCCTGGCTGGGCATACTCATCCAATGCATGGGTATGGTATGTCTGACTAAAAGGAAGGCATTAAGGGCTGAGCAACCTAGCTTGTCGCTTGGACGTGCGGATAGTCAGAGTGGTTCCAGCATTGAATTCCAAATTGTCGCTCTCGACGCCATCACTAAAAATGAATCCGTTTTGCCCCATCTTTGAAGTGACAATCAGAGGGTCCTCGATTGAGATATAACCGTGAACCAAAGAGCACTGGGTCGCGCGGCTGGGGAAGGGTTCTCGTACCGAGTAAACTAGTTTTCTTGAGTCCCAAGGGAATTGCCCCTGATTCGGCGGAGGGGTCACGCTACCGCCCAGGGCTTCCACGATACCTGCAGCACCAGCGTAGATAGACTGTAGCCATCCCGTAGAGCCGGCACCCGTCGATACAATTATGCCGCTGGAAGATTGATACTCTCGTTTGCCGCCAATCTCAATTTCATATCGGGCAGAGACATGGGACCGAGGGCCGATAAAAAAGTCGTTAAAGGCCAGTAAGGTCTGATTGCTGGATGATTTAGCTTCGGCTAACTGAATAAGTTGATGGGGTTTTTCGGCGCGTAACGCTTCTTTCAGGTGTGCAGCAAACTCCTGAGCCTTGAAGGGTAATAGCACTCCATCGTAGAGCTCGGGATTGGGATTGATGGCGAAGATAGGCTGCTGAGCTAGGTATTTCGCCGTGTTGGATACCAGTCCATCTTGACCAACAGTAACCACCAAATCGTCGTCGCCAAACATGTACTGGGGTACTCGCTCTCGATGAATTAGCTGATACTTCGTAGAGCGGGGAATCGACCGACGTACGCTGTTCAATACTTCGTGATGTTTTTCATGAGCGGCTTCTAAGGCTTCAATAGAGTAACCACCCTGTTCTAAATAAAATTTAGCCTGGGCCTTGGTGTTGTATCGCTCAATCAACTCTTCTAACTCTGTTTTTCGAGTGACTACGACAACGTTTTCGAACAAAGTGGTCATTTTCTTGAGTCTACGAGGCTGGCGTAGTACTGCCGTCTGACACGTAGCTCACAATCTTAGTGAGTAGATCTGGAGTAATGCTGAGAGAATCGATTTTGCCAGAATTTGCAGCCCACTCTTTTAGCGCTAACCCTATTAGGGCTTGTGACGGCAGATTGCCATAGGGTGAGAGTTTTAGCTCCTCGGCTTTTGCTTCCGCTTCTGCCAGCGTTAGGTTGTTTCTAGCTTGAGTATCAACCAAGTCTTTGCGACGGTTTTCCAACTCCACATCGGTGTTCATTTCAGACTCACGAATCTTACGCTCCTCCTCCACCGCCGCCTTTCGACGGTCATATATGGCTTGGTCCGCTCGTTTGTTTAGACGTTCTCGAAAGTCTGCCTCTAAGGCTTTTTGCATTTCTGGCGTGGCTTTCACAGAGGTGAAATGTAATCCTTCGATCACAACACCCAGGTGGCTAAGCTCAGGCGATTCCAACACAGAACCGTACACAGCTTGGGATAAGCCCTTAACTTGGGTTAACGCAGACTCTAGTGGTAACCCACTGACTTCGGTTCTGCTTTGAGCTTGCACAGTGTCAACAATGCGTTGCTCCAGTAGTTCAGGATCCTCCGACAGATAACGTTGGCTCCTCGGGTTAATGGTGAAGTCGAGTTTGGCAGCGATGTCTAGTGGTGCGTCCAATCGGTAGGTGAAAACCCCCTGGATGGCGATTTCCTGGAAGTCCGATGTCGTCTCCGTAAAAATGAACCTCGCTTCGCGGCTAGCCATGGGCACAGCTGCAATTGACGTGGTAAGTGGAGAATAAACAAAATTGATGCCGGCGCCGTGCCGAACCACTTTTCCATCCCTAAAACATACGGTGTAAATATTAGGTTGGCCTTTGTAGTAGCGGATAAGCATGTTGCACCTCCTTACTTAATTAGTTCGATGTTCTCGCGGTCGATGACGCGATAAAGTTTTGCTGGTCGATGAGCGCCTTCTCGACGCTGACTACCCGTTTCTGTCAACACATTCAAAGCGTGAATGCGTTTCACAAAGTTACGTTTGTCGATGGGTTCTTGTGTGATCACCTCATACACCTGCTGCAACTCAGCCATGGTGAATTCTTGAGGCATAAGCTGGAAAGCGATGGTCGAATATTCCAGTTTGGCCTTTAGTCTGTGTTGAGCGGTTTCCAGAATAGACTGGTGATCGAACGCCAAAGGGGGGAGTTCGTCGACGGAGAACCAGCCAACGCCTTCGGCATCTGAAGCGGCTCGGAGCTCTAGGAGATCAGATGGAATCAATGCAAAGTAAGCCACGCTGATGACTCGCTCGCGGGGATCCCGCTTAGGCTCACCAAATGTGTACAGTTGCTCCAGATACCCGGTTTCTACCCCGGTTTCCTCCAATAACTCGCGTTTTGCGGCCTGCAGAAGATCTTCTTCGATGCCAACAAAACCCCCGGGCAGGGCCCACTGTCCTTTGAAGGGGTGTGCCGCTCGTTTAATCAATAACAGATTCAATCGATCGTGACGAACAGAAAAAATCACGATATCGACGGTGACGGCAGGATGGGGGTATTCGTAGCTATAAGACATTTCGACTGCTTCGTGTTTAAGTTACACAAAGTATAAGTGTACAAAATACACTAAGTCAAGTGCCAGATTAAGTTAAACCGTCACAGTCCAATTAGAACCCGTCGACAGGGCTCGCAAAGCGCAGCGGTTAATGCTGATTTATCGAATCGTCA
>JBCCFQ010000069.1:0-10057 GCA_039029655.1 Pseudomonadota bacterium
ACAGGTCCGGTAGATTAAGCCTGCAAAGAACATGGGTATAGACAACATTAGAAAATACACGTCCATTTGGTTTGAGACACCAAAGTACGCAGCAACCACCATTTCTTTAGCGATGCCTAAGGGCTTCAACGCGAGTGTAATCAGCGCCACTAAACCGGTGAGCTTCACAATCTCGCGGGTATGGCCGGCAGAAGGGTTCTTGTCGGCCCTTAGCTTCGGATGGGAACCCATCATCTTTGGAGTTCCTGCTGGGGTAGATTCAGTCTCCCCCGGGACAACAGCCGGGCATACTTAGCAATCATTCCGTCCAAGGTAAAATTCTGCGCAACCTTCCGGTGGGCTCTCAGTCCTAGCTCTTGTCGAACCTTCTCATTGGTTAGAGTCAACAGCTGTGCTACCAGACCATCCACATCCTTTTTTTCAAACAAGAGACCCGATATTCCGTGATCGATCTGCTCATCGGCGCCCCCAATGCGAGAAGACACCACAGGTTTTGCCATCGCCATTGATTCAAGAATAGATAAGGAAAAGGTCTCCACTGCCGTTGAGGGCACAACCATACAATCGCAAGCTGATACATAAGGTCGAACGTCGGATTGTGAACCCACCAAACTAACGTGCTGCGTCAACCCCAGTTGTTTGACCGACGACTCTATCCTGGCCCGCTCCACACCATCACCAATTATCAACAAATGAGCATCAACGCCACGATTTCGAAGACGATGCAGGCTCTCCACCAGCAACAAATGTCCTTTGTGAGGACGAAGAGCGGCGCACACGCCAATAACAAGTGAAGATTGGGATAGATTCAGTTCCCGTCTGACTGTGTCCGCTGCTCCGGCGAGACCCTCACCAGAGTATCGTTGAACGTCGATACCATTGAGTATGGTACTAGAGGACTTGGGTTTTAGGCCTTGCTTTTCGAGCCAGTACTTTCTTTGATTCTCCGACACGAAAACAACATGGCAGAACCGGCGAAAGAAGAATCGGTATACCCCGATTTTCAATTTTTCATACAAGTTAGCAGGCGTCGTGAAGTGAAGAACTTCCACCAACTGGCAGCTCCGCTTGGCCCGTTTGCCAGCAAAATACCCATATAACATAGGGTACATATCGACACAGACGATGGAGTCTATGCGCTGCGTTTCTATGAATCCGGATAGCTCCTCGATGCTTTGCCAGTCCAGTCGCTTCTTTACGTTCAGAGAAACAAGTCTGTGCAGCTTTTGTCGATGGTGCGCGGTCAGCATGTCAAAGTTGGGCTTGAGAACTGCCAGGGAACACTCAAACCCGAGACTGGACAATCCGGCGATTAACTGTAGGGTGTGCTTCTCTGCCCCGCCCACGGAGAGTTTGTTTACAATGAACAATATGCGCGAATGAGGCTTCATGACTGGGTTGACACTTTTGGATTCGCCAACAACGGACGCTTTAGGACGTCTCGATACAGCGTTTTGTAGGTATCAACCATATTGGCGATGGAATATTGTTCAACCACGCTTTTTCTGGCATTACGTCTTAGCTCTTCCATGCCTTGGCCAGCACGAATCATCTGGATGACGCTCATGGCTTCGGAGACTTGGCTATTTGCCAACAAAAAACCATTCACCCCATGAACAATAAGGTCGCGATTTCCCGGAATATCATTGGCCATACAGGGCAAACCGCTTGCCATCGCTTCCAAGAGGGCAAGTGAAAAACCCTCCATCTCCGACGGCAAATAGTAAGCATCACAAACTCTTAAATACTCCTCGATATTCGCTTGAAACTTTAGCAACGTTGCGGGAATCCACTGCTCACCTGCGAGCGTTGCGGCCAATTGTTGTTGCATAGAACCTGTTCCTACAAGCAAGCCACGGCATCTGATACCGGCTTTGGTCAGTCTCGCCACCAGCTCCACCAGTTTTTCCGGATGTTTGTGTTGCTCAAGGCGACCGTGATAAATCACGACAAACTCATCTGGGTGGATACCCAGCCTTCGACGTATCTGCAAACGTTCATCGGCATTCGCTGGTCGGAAACGCTTGGTGTCAATGCCATTGGGAATAAGAGACACCTTTTGAGGTGCGATCCCCAGTAGCGCCGAGGCTTCCTGTTTTATCTCGGTGCTAATCGCCACATAGCGAGTTGTCGATGTCAGCGCCTTTACGAGTCTAGTTGGATACTTTCCTGCCGCTGACTCGGCCACCAGACGTTTGATTTGGTTATGACCCGTCACGATGACGGGCTTCCTTAGCCATTTTCCTGCTAAGACGCTGGCAAATGCTGGCCAATAATAGGTATGCGCATGAATAACGTCATATTGCCTGCGTCTTCTCACTAGGTGCAGTAGGTATTTCGCGAAAGTGTAGTACTTAAAAAAGGGACCATTTTTCTCTTTTCCTCGCAGATGAAACCGCGAGAAACGATAAATCCAGTGATTGCCGTTCTTTTCCTGGAAAGTAAGACGATGCTTGCTCAGTTTTTGCACGGCCTCAGAGGACTCTGTTAGAACGTGATTACAAAACCCATCGCCGTTTGTTTGCTCCACAATGTGCCGAGCGACATTTTCGGCGCCACCAAGATAAGGGTAGTATTGACCAATCACCGTCATGATCCTTATCTTTTCCCCGCAGACGTCGGACGGATTCATGCCAATGCCTCCCTGGCTGTAGCAGCCGACCCTTCTCTAAAGCCTTGTTTATTCGCGATAAACACCAAGGCCATCAAAACCCAGATAATGTGTTGATAGGCAGGGAGCCTTAGGAATTCTATCTTGAGCTGATCGATCAAAAATAAGATAAGGGCCGCCTTGAGAAAGACAGCAAAACGAATCTGCTCGGCTCCACCGGGTGGACTGCCCACTAGCAAAAAACCGAACCAGAATAGATACCCCATGAGCCCAACTGCACCCACCGACAGGAGCGTATAGAGATAGAGTGAGTGTGGGTATGTGTCTAAATCTGCGGCCTGTGGCGGTATACCGGGCCCTTTGCCCCAGAGCTGCTCGTTTTGAGGCGATTCCACAAAGACCTTGGTCGCTTTTGTCCAAACTCGAGTCCGAGTATCAAAGTTCCCAGACTTCAAACTCACATTAGTTCCGGCGGTTAAGTGATCTATGGTGTTGTAGTTACCCGCATTGCTGAACAACAGATAGGAGCCAGCATAAAGACTAACAATCACGGCAACAATCATGCTTGTTCTGGCAACACCAATAAGCCGGACCTGGGCAATCAACATGTACCCCAACGCCAGGGTTAATGCGATCAACGCACCACGGGTTTTCGTCATCATCAGAAAATAAAAGGATGCTGCAACCGGAATGAAACACATGAATCGAGCGGGTAAGCTCAAACCAGGCCGTAGTGCAAAGTACAAACACAGAACGACCACAATTGCGGAGTATTCCGCAAACAGTTCGTATTCGCCCAAGGTGCCATAAACTCTGACGCCCCCACGGCTTTCTTGAACTGCGATGGACTGATAGTGAGTGAAGTACTCATAGAAATAGATATTGGTGGGATCTAAGATTTGAAAGACAGCCGCACCCGCCGACAGAAAATACGCAACAATTGATAGTCCCAGTAGGATTTTCGCCTCTCTTAGGGTTTCTATTGTAGAGACCACTAGGAAAAACAGCGCGACACAAGATGCCATCGTTAGTAACGCCAGAGTTGGACTGGACTTAAAAAACCCTTTGGGGAACTCCATGTACCAATAGTTAGCAGAAAAAGACGCTAGGTATGCAAATACCAGAAGTACTAACAGCGCAATTGGCCATAGTGACAACGGCTGCCCATTGTTTTGCCTACCGAGACTCTTAAGCAGGTCTATACCTGCAACGCCCAGTATCAAGTAAACGTTAGCTGGGCCATAGCTGGTAGTGAATGACAGCGGCAAGATACCCACCAACAGATAAACCAAAACTTTGCGGTCAACAATGAAGGCACACACGGTGAAGGTGAGCAATAAGAAGATGATGAGGATTTGTTTTTCTGTCATCTCGGCGGCCTCAAAATCCTTGTGACTTTGGCAATGGCCGGAGTCAGTAGTAGTACCGGGATGCGGTTTTTGATCTGTTTAGTACGGTACCAATGACTTCAATGTCCTCGAGTAACTCTAGCGCTAACTTCAGATCCCGCCATCTTGTATTACTTTCTTCCACCACCAGCAACAATGAATCGATCAACGGCGAAAACGCTAGAACATCATCGGTATGTAACAAAGGCGGCAAGTCAAACACGACAATGCCTTTCTCGAATAGGACACGAAACTGCTTAACAAGCTTAGCCATTTCTAGCGAAGATAGAATTTCAGAGGAACTCGCAATGGGGTTAAGGGCAGGTATCACGTACAGCTCGCTGTCCTGGTCAGGTCTGAACCAAACTTTCTCAATACAAAGCCCCTCAGTGACCGCCTGCTCCACACTGGCCTTGGATCTATGGTCAAAATAGTGATGTAGAGTAGGCCTACGAAGGTCGAGATCAACTAAAAGAACAGGGAAATTTGGCTTCTGCGCAAAACTCAGCGCCAGATTGACAGCGGTAAACGTCTTGCCTTCTCCGGGATTCGAACTGGTAATTGCAAGGGTCTGCCAATTGTGTTGCCTCATCCGACGAAACACTTGGGTTCGCAGAACTTTAAGCGCCGTGGCGGCGGCGCTGTCTGCTTTATTAAAGTCAATACGATGATGACCCAACTTGGCAGTTTGCATCTCACCAGAACCATCCGACACTCGCCGACTGGAATTGGCTTTCTCTGATCGCGCCTTGGACTCATCTTGCAGGAAGATTACCGGCGGCCGCTTATCATCACTGGTCGGCGAAGGCCCGTGGCTATCAGCCTTGTTTCCTTGTGTATCACTCATGGCTTTCATGAGGCTATTCCTGTTCTAGCGACCAAGTGGTAAACCAAAACCGTACCGCCAACTACGGCAAGCAGTAAGGGAATGATCTTGAATGGAGAAGCCGTAGCCTCACCCGAATCCAGACGATCTACATCTGGTACGGTGGCAAGGGTTGGGATCCCCGATAGAGCCGAGAGGCGGCTACGATCGTAGATCGTGTCATCCATACGCTCGATGACCGTGGCGACCCCCAAACCAGCGGCCACGGCAAACAAAAAACCTAACGCAAAAATACCAAGGCGATGGGGTTTTATGGGCTCGTCTGCAACCTGCGGCGCTTCGATCAAAATAAAGCGTTCACTTCGATCCGTTGATTCCAATGCCTGAGCCAGCTGGGCTTCAGTCTGTTTAGCACGAATTTCGTTGTACTTTGTCACCAGGTTTTCATGCTCTCGTTGCAGGGTCCGATATTGAATCTCAACTCCGGGCATTCTTTCCAAACGACGTTCGTGCAAGTTAATCCTGCTCTCCAGTTTGGATTTTCTCGCCTGTAGTGCACGCAACTGTTCGTCGAGAACGCTGTATCCTGAGTTTTGATTTCGTGTTGGAATCGAAGTGGATAACTCGGGTGGATTCGCAGCCAACTGTGCTTCCAAATCCCTCTCAGCTCGCACCAAGCGAATGACGTCTGGATGATCAGCCGAGTATCGTTCCTCAGCAGCAGACAACTCGGCACGTACGCGCCCAAGCTCCACGCGCAGCTCTGTAGCAGAAGTGGTGATACCTAAACCACCCTCGAGGGTCTCAATCTCACGCTTCAAACGCATCAAATCGGGGTGATTAGATGAATAGACCGACGCCAATGAAAAGTATTCAGCCTTCAACGCGCGTAATCGGTCGGCTGGATCTACCAACACACTGGTGCTGTCCGACAACAATGACATTTTTCGTTCTACCAGGCCGCGGATCTCTCGCTCCACGTCGCCAAGAGCTCTTTGATCACTTTCCAATCTTCGTAGATTGAGTTGGGCGAGTTCAGGCAATGCACCACTGTTGGTATCTTTGAAAGCGGCCAGTTCTTCCTCAATATAGCCAATGGACACACTTAGCTTTTCCGCTTCATTTGCTAGAAAGTCGGAGGTGTCGCTGGCGGTCTCTAAACGGCTTTTTATGTTCTCTTCTAGGAAGAGAGAGACCAACTCTTCAGTAACTTTTTTTGCAACGGCTGGGTCATCGTGATCAAACGACAACATGAAAGCGATGGTGGCTGTAGATGGCCTTCCATTGCGTGGATCGATGACGTCGGCGGTCACAGTTTCCATATTGATGCTTTTTCGAAACCGCTTCAAAATCGCTTGAGACGATTCGGTCGCGGATTCCTCGGTATAGAGGCTATGTGCACCAATGACGCCTAACAGATTCTCCCGACTCATCACCCTTTGCCTAATGAGCTGAATGCGTTGATCCACAAATGTCGTCACGGTGCTACGAACGAGTTCCTGGGGAACGGACTGTTGCTCGATTAAGATAATCGCGGTGGACCGATAAATGGACGGCAAAAGAAACGCCAATATTGCAAACAAACTACTAACGCCAACAACAATAGACAGCAACAACCCCTTGCGTCTGCTTACTATCGATATGTAATTGGCAATTGCCGATGACTCGCTTTGCATAAACTGACTTGGTGCAATTTAAGCCAATCGCACCCTACCCTTTTGTTCTTTTTCTTATAGAGCAACAAGTTATCCGCCGCTGGCTGGCGTCACTCATACATTCAATAAGTTACCATACAAACATAAAATTCGAGTCACGGGATAAGACATAATCAGATCGATGCTTAGCTTAAACGTGGAACATAGAATGTGACATAACCCAACGGCAACAAGCGAGACAGTGCATCCACGTTATAGTACACGTGTAACTCTAAGAAGAAGAATAACTACAACAGTTGCTCACCAGGACTACAGGAACGTTTCCTGGCTGATAAGGAAAATCATTTCGTGGTGAAAAAATCGCTCAAACTAACAGTCGTTTGTGGAATCGTTTTATCGATATCCATAGTATCAAAATGGGTACTAGCCCTTGCTACCGTGGAGTCAACTCAGGCCGTATTGGTAAACACCATCGACACATGGCGATTCCAAACTGTGAGCCCCGACCCCACAGGGCTCGCCTACGATAAACTAAACGATCGTCTGATTATTTCGGATAGTGAAGTCAACGAGATTGCCGAACTGTCCAAGGGTATAAACGTCTTTTCTAGTTCTAGGTCGGGCTCTTTAGAACGAGGCATGTCCACACTGGGGTTTTCACGGGAACCCGCTGGCATCGCTCTCGACTCTGTACGCGGGCACCTGTACGTCAGTGACGACGATTCCCATAGGATTTTCAGGCTCGACCCGGGTCCAGATAACGTCCGGTTTTCGGATGATGACATCGTATCGTTTGTGAGCACCCTAGATTTTGGCAGTAGTGATCCAGAGGGGCTCGCATTTGACGATCAATACCAAACCCTCTATGTGGTGGATGGGAAACACTCTAAGCTCTTCGTTCTGTCTGACATCGACCAGTTCTTTGGTGCATCCAAGAGTCCTAATCCGGCATTGGTTCATGACATCGGTCTAATGAGTTTAGCCATACTTGATCCGGAAGGCATCGAATTTGATGGAAGAACGGGGCGTGTCTACATCGTCGACGCTCGACGCCATACGGTTAGTGTATTGTCAAAAAGCGGTAAGTTAGTGCAAAAGATTTCTCTACCGATTGAGATGTCTAAGCCATCGGGAATAACTATTGCCCCAAGTACCCAAGACTCGAACCGGATGGGCCTCTATATTTCGGACCGTGGCATCGACAACAACGTCGACCCTACCGAAAACGATGGCCGAGTCTATGAATTTCTAATCACCCCTCCTCAAGACTAGCGCTCATCCCCAGCCAGATTCCAGATTCGGGTACGAGACGATAGTCGTACTAATGCCAAAAAAAAGCACTGAAATGTCGGGTTTAGCCCACGTTTACCGCGTTACAAGAAAAGCAACGAACCGTAGAAGCCCTGCTTTAGCGAGCCGGAGTTAGATCTACTTGCCTCTGTACACTACCCCGTCCAAGGCAACCCTAATTCCGGCTCACTATTTTCATCTGGCATCGTGGAAAATTACTCCCAATGTCATACGTCGGCCTTGAGTGACCTTCGATACACCATGACGTATTTGCACCCGATGATAGCCGCGGGTGCCTAACCTGGGTCGCTCTCGAACCGGTAGAATTACCGCATCCCCCTGCCCGGGGGTCAGAACCATTGGTCGTGACTGCATTCTGGGCCGTTGCTCCACCAGGGTAAGCTGTCCACCGGAAAACTCCCTGGGGTGGCTGAGCATGACAATCACCTGAAGCGGGAAATGAATCTCACCATAAAGATCCTGATGAAGACAGTTGTAATCTCCCTCTTCGTACTTGAGGAGCAACGGTGTGGGTCGCACTTGGTTCACCCCACGGCACTGGCATAACAACGCCTTCATTGTGGCTGGCCATGTCGGCAGACTATGGAGCTTGTCAGCCCATTGGTTGGCGATGTTGGCTAGCGGCGTGTACAGCCGTTCTCGAAGTTCTTGCACAACTTTTGGCAACGGGTAGTCAAAATACTTGTATTCGCCCTTTCCAAAGTTGTATCGAGCCATCTTGATTGTGGAGCGAAACTGACATTCAGTGTTGTCGTATAACGACGCAACAACCCCACATTCCGTCTTTGACAACACCGACTCGATCACCGCGAATCCTTCCTGATCCAGTTCGTTGGACACCTTAGACCAATTGATACTTTTGAGCTTCATAACCCTATGACTCTCGAGATACCAGCTTCTAATAGAATATTTACGCCCAAAAGAATGGCCTGTACCACCCACGGCCAACCACACCATCGCTTCTTATCTTTTGTTTGATATTTTTCGCCGCTTCTGCTCATGCTTAGCCACCAAAGTCTATTAATGTAGGAAATATTAGGGATAAGTAGGTAACAAAACGACCCGATAGTTGCGCTTGCAATAACGTTGTCTTAATAGTGGATTTTCGAAGAAATCTGGGCTAAAACTTGGAGATTCTCCCCAACCCAGACGATCTACATGACAAACCTCAAGGATTCTAATCTTGCCTTCTCGTCGTCAGGAAACGGCGCACCCGTTGTTCTTATCCATGGGGTAGGTTTGAGTTCAGAGTCTTGGCAACATCAGGTTCAGGCTTTATCTCGAAGGTTTAAGGTTTTTGCCGTCGACCTCCCGGGTCATGGTCAAACTACCGGGGTTGACCATCAGTTGTCCATGACGAAACTTTGCAACTGGATCACCCGTTTTTGTGAGCACGTTGTGCAAAAACCCTGCGTTCTAGTCGGTCATTCGTTAGGCGCCTTGATTGCCATACATACAGCCGCAAGAAATTCATCTTCCATTAAAGGTATGGCGGCTCTTTCCGCCGTTCACAACCGCGATGCTAAGGCCCTTGAGGCAGTTCAGAATCGAGCCAGGCAGCTCCATGTCTCAGGATCACTACAACATGTCGCAGATGCGCCCGTGACTCGTTGGTTTGGAGACCCGCCACCCCTACAATATGAAACCATGGCTCAACAGTGTCGCCAGTGGCTATCGCAAAACAACTTGGCAGGATACGCCTCTGCTTACAGAGTGTTTGCAGAGGAAACTGGACCTTCGCCTTCAATTTTAGAAAAAATCTTGGTGCCAGCGTTGTTTGTAACGGGGGCTTTGGATCCTAACTCCACGCCGGAGATGTCTCACCAAATGGCAAACCATTGCCCCAACTCGGAAGCTGTCATCGTCAACGACGCAAAGCACATGCTTCAAATGACCCATGCTGACGAAATCTCGGCACTACTGACAAGATTTGTCCGCCGGTGCTACTAACCACGGGAGTCCTATTATGCAGTTTTCCTTGTTTGGTCACATGGAGCGAACTACGAACCAGCACAGACATGAGACCCTGTACAACGAATTTATGGAGTACTGCAAAATCGCCGATCAAGGCGGTATGCGGGCGGTTTGGACTGGGGAGCACCACGGGATGGATTTCACCATCGCGCCCAATCCTTTCATCAATTTGGTGGACATAGCCCACCACACACAAAACTTACGGCTTGGAACAGGCACGATTATCGCGCCATTTTGGCATCCCATTAAGCTTGCGGGCGAAGCCGCCATGACGGATCTGGTCACGGATGGG
>JBCCFQ010000070.1:0-10039 GCA_039029655.1 Pseudomonadota bacterium
CGGGACGAATACCCGCATTAAAAAGGTCAGACTCCAAAAAGATCTGACCATCGGTGATATAAATCACGTTGGTGGGGACGAACGCAGACACGTCACCCGCTTGAGTCTCAATAATGGGCAGCGCCGTTAATGAGCCCGTCTGGCCCTTGACCGCACCATTGGTGAGTTGCTCAACGTAGTCGGGATTAATCCTTGCCGCCCGCTCCAATAAGCGACTGTGGAGGTAGAAAACGTCTCCAGGATACGCCTCACGACCTGGGGGTCGCCTCAGCAACAAAGATACCTGGCGATATGCCCACGCCTGTTTGGTCAAATCATCATAAATAATAAGCGCATCTTCACCTTTGTCCCTGAAGTACTCACCCATAGTGCAACCAGAGTAAGGCGCGATGTATTGCATAGCCGCGGAATCTGCGGCGGGAGCGGCAACAACAATCGTGTGGTCCATGGCACCGTGTTCTTCAAGCTTTCGAACCACGTTTGCAATGGACGAGTTCTTTTGCCCAATAGCCACGTAGATACACTTGATGCCTGTACCTTTTTGGTTAATGATCGCATCGATGGCAACCGCAGTCTTACCCGTTTGACGGTCACCAATAATTAGCTCCCGCTGACCACGTCCAATAGGAACCATTGCATCGATGGATTTCAATCCTGTTTGCACAGGCTGACTTACCGATTGACGGGTGATGACGCCTGGCGCCACTTTTTCGATGGCAGATGAAGCCACAGAATCAATTGGGCCCTTACCGTCGATGGGTGCACCCAAAGAGTTCACCACGCGACCTAGCAGACCTTCGCCCACGGGAACCTCTACGATTCGTCCGGTGGTTTTGACTGTGTCGCCTTCTGAAATGTGCTTGTAGTCACCCAACACCACAGCGCCCACCGAGTCTTGCTCTAGGTTAAGCGCCATACCAAAGGTGTTATTGGGAAACTCTAACATTTCACCGTAGCGGCTATCCGCCAAACCGTGGATACGAACGATACCGTCGGTGACAGTGACTACCGTACCGACGTCTCGCGCTTCACTGGCGGATTGAAAATTTTCTATTTTTTGTTTGATCAGCTCACTGATCTCAGATGCCTTAATCGACATAAGCGCAAACCTCTTATTGCGTCATTTGGGCGGCCAGCTTTTCTAGTCTGCCGCGTACTGATCCATCTATTACTAAGTCTCTGGCGCGTATAACCGCACCACCCAACAAACTTTCATCTACTTCACAAATTAAGCGAACATCGCGACCCAGACGTTTTCGCAAAGATTCCACCACTCGCATCTTTTGCGCCTCATCCACAGGTACCGCAGAGACCATAGAAACATCTACGGTGTTCTCGTAGTCTGCTTTTTGCTGTTCAAACAGCGTTAAGATCTCAGGCAAAATTTCCAAGCGTCGGTATTGCGATAGCACCTTAATAAAGTTAGTCCCTTGTTGGCTCAAACTGTCACGACAAGCCTCAATGACGATATCGGCCCGTTGTTCCGACGTGACATCAGGGCTGCCTAACAACGAAGCGAAGTCCGGGTGGCTCACCACAGTCGCCGCGTCCAATAACATGGAAGACCACTGGGGCAATTCCGACTTGTCCCGTGCTAACTCGAATACGGCTCTAGCGTAAGGTCTCGCAATGGTTACTTTTTCTGCCATGTCCGAGTCCTGTTACAGTTCCGCGACCAGTTTGTCTAAAAGCTGAGCATGACTGTTGGCATCGATTTCTTTTTCAAGTAATCGACTGGCACCCGCAACAGCGATACCAGCAACCTCTCGCCTAAGTTGTTCCCGGGCGCTATTGGTTTCTTGCTCAATTTCAGCTCTGGCTGCTGCCAACATCCGTTCACCTTCCGCCGCTGCCGCTTGCTTGGCCTCTTCAATCATTTCGTTCTTGCGGCTACCCGCTTGATCAATGATTTCCTGGGCCTGAGAGCGAGCATCTCGAATGATGTCCTCGGATTCGTGCTGGGCCTGCGCCATTGCCTTTTCTGCTTTGTCTGAAGCTGCCAAGCCATCTGCGATCTTGGTTTGACGCTCCTCGATTGCTCCAATGAGTGGCGGCCATATGTACTTCATACAAAACCACACAAACACAATCATGGCGATGGTTTGGCCGATTAGAGTGAGATTAAAATCCACGTCTAGACTCCTCTGGGGTTCTTATTCGACCCCTAGCCACCTGCGTTTTGTAGCTGTCCGATAAAGGGATTGGCGAAGACGAAAAACAACGCAATACCCACACCGATCATGGCCACCGCGTCAAGCAAGGCCACAACGATAAACATTTTTACCTGTAGCATCGGCGCTAATTCTGGTTGACGAGCAGCGCCTTCTAGAAAGCGGCCACCCAACAGACCCATACCGATACCGACACCCAACGCACCCAGGCCTATCAAAATTGCAGCGGCAATGGCGGTTGAACCAATTACAGTTTCCATCAGTTTCTCCTAGTGTAAGGAATCAATCACAAATCAATGGTCTTCGTGGGCAAGGCTTAGATACACAATGGTCAACATCATGAAAATAAACGCTTGCAACACAATCACCAAAATATGAAACACGGCCCACAGGAAATGTAGCGGCAATTGCCAAATGCCAATCAAAGCGGTCAATATGAAGATCAGCTCTCCGGCATACAAATTACCAAACAGTCGCAGGGACAATGAAACGGGTTTTGCTATGAGGGCCACGCCCTCAAGAATCAAATTAAACGGAATTGCAGCCCAGTGATTGAAGGGCTGTAGCGTTAGCTCCTTGGTAAATCCGCCAACACCTTTGACCTTAATGGAATAAAACACGATGAGAAAGAACACGGCAATCGCCATGGCAAACGTGACATTCACATCGGTGGTCGGAACCACTTTTAGATACTCAACCCCAGCCATGGAAGCAAGCCATGGCAGCCAGTCGACAGGGATTAAGTCCATGAGATTCATAAAAAACACCCACACAAAAATGGTGAGTGCCAGGGGTGCGATCAAATTGCTCTTGCCGTGAAAAGTGTCTTTAACACTTTGATCCACGAACTCCACGATCATTTCTACGCCGCTTTGGAGTTTGCCGGGCACGCCAGAGGTCGCCGATTTGGCCACTTTTCTAAACAAGAAAATGAACAATCCGCCCAACAACACCGAGAACACCATGCTGTCGACGTTTAATGTGTAAAAGTTACCTTGGCACTGATTCCAAACCCACTCGCCGTCGGCTCGGCATACCTGTAGGTTTTGCAAATGGTGGGCAATGTATTCGCCCGCTGATTGGTTTGCACCTGCCATCTTAGTCTCAGTTGTCTCTACGTTTTCGAGGCCCAAAAAATGGCGCCCCACAAAGCCAGCTGACTGGCGATAAATCCCAACAATAAAAAGCCGGGTTCTAAACCCTTAAAAAACACAAATGCGACGATGAACAAAACCACCGTCAGGCTAAGTTTGATCAGCTCACCAAGATAGGCCGATCGCACTAGGGACTTGGCACCAGACCGAACATCCGTCAAGGCCAGTCGTAACCCCAAATAGGCGTTAGGTAACACGCAAATCAGCGTACCCACCAGGGCAGATAAACCTGCCGTATGCCCCCAAAGCACCCACACCACAGCGGCCAGACTTAGGCTTAAGCCAAGCTGGCCCGACACGATTCTCACGGTCGAAGTCAAGGGAGCAATATTGACGCTATCTGCGTTCACGGTATCCCAAAAGCTTGAGGGCAATAAAAATGCCACATCCACCAATACGCGGCGGGTCGTGGCATCCGTTGGGCCCTAAAAAAACCCCAAAGGGCCAAAAAATCGCCGCCGTATTATAGTGTGGGCGGATGTGCACTACAACAAGTGTTAGGCCCTAATTTAAGTCTGGGATTTACTTAATGTGGTCCATTATGCCGTCGAGTTCATCTAGGCTGTTGTAGTGGATAACCAGTTGCCCTTTTCCACCACTTTGGGTCTGGATTTTGACTTTCGCGCCCAGCCTTTCGCCTAACTGGTTTTCTAAGCGTTCCACATCAGGGTCCACTTTGGTTTTTGGTTTGGGCAAAGGCGAACCACTAAGTTTCTTCACAAGTTGTTCTGTAGCTCGAACAGACATACCAAGCGATTCCACCTGTCGGGCCGCCTGAACTTGGGTAGCACCACTAAGACCTAAAAGGGCACGGGCATGACCCATCTCTAGCTTTCTGGCTGCAACAAGATTCTTGACCTCCAACTCAAGATCCAGCAGACGTAATAAATTACTGACACTTGCCCGGGACCGACCCACCGCTTTTGCCGCTTCTTCGTGAGTCACGTTGAACTCGTCGATCAGCCGTTTCAGGGCTTGGGCTTCTTCCAACGGATTTAGATTTTCCCGCTGGATATTTTCAATCAAAGCCATCGCAATGGCGGCATCATCGGCTACCTGCCGCACCACAGCCGGTACCTCATCTAGTCCCGCCATTTGGGCCGCACGCCAACGGCGCTCCCCAGCGATAATCTCATAGCGAGTCTCCTCGCCACCAGGGAGAGCACGCACAACAATGGGCTGCACCACCCCTTGAGCTCGAATGGAGTCAGCTAACTCATCCAGAGTTTCTTTGACCATGTCTTGGCGCGGTTGAAACCGCCCCCGTTGCAGTAGATCAATGGGCAGATTGCGTAAATCGCCCTTGGCCGAGGAATCAGTGTCGACAGCCGTGGTCGCTTCGACGGCGGGACCTAATAAGGCATCCAAGCCTCGACCTAGTCCTCTTCTCTTATTTGACATGTTCTAACCCGTAACTTTTGCGAAAGCCTTAAGAATATTAACCGATTAGGAGGCTGCCGTGGCGGGTACCACCGAGTCCCGACGGATCATCTCACCGGCCAACGCCAAATAGGCCAAAGCCCCGCGGGAGTTTTTGTCATGAATTATGGCCGGCACACCGAAACTCGGCGCTTCTGCTAAACGCACATTGCGAGGTATCACCGTACGAAACACTTTCTCTCCGTAATGCATAATAAGCTCACTCGATACATCATTAGACAAGTTGTTTCGGGGATCAAACATGGTGCGCAAAAAACCCTCGATACCAAGGTCCGGATTAACGGTTGCGCGAATCTGCTCAACCGTATTGATCAACGCCGCAAGCCCTTCCAACGCATAGTATTCACACTGCATCGGGATGAGCACGCCACCCGAAGCTGAGAGTGCGTTGATGGTCAACATGTTCAGTGCCGGTGGGCAATCAATAAGGATGTAATCGTAATCCGCTGCGATTGGGGCTAACGCCTGCTTTAATCGTTGCTCTCGGGGACCCGTGGAATTGAGTAGATGGACCTCTGCTGCCGTCAGATCACTATTGCTGGGCAACAAATGAAAGTTTGCTTCAGGTAACTCAACAATGGCTTCTTTAGCGGTTTGCTCCTCGAGCAAAACCTCACAGGCAGAGCCCGATAAGTCATTCTTATTGACCCCACACCCCATAGTGGCGTTGCCCTGAGGATCTAGGTCAACCAACAAGACTCGTCGTTTGGTGGCGGCCAATGAAGCCGCTAAATTGACGCTGGTGGTGGTTTTTCCAACCCCGCCTTTTTGGTTTGTAATAGCAATAATTTTGGCGGACATAGCCAGCACCATACCAAAACTCTTTCCGTTTGGGGTCTGATTGCCGGGTCTGAGTCTAAGTGGGTGTCGTTAACCTTCAGATTTTCTTCGCAATACCACCAAATGCCGCTGTCCCGTGACACCGGGAACCTCCAGGGACACCACTTCATCCACCAACCAATCTGATGGTATAGCGCTAATTTCTTCCTTGGGGTACCGGCCCTTCATGGCGAGAATCACGCCCTCAGGTCCACACAAATGCTCACACTGTTGGATTATCTTGTCTATGGATGCGAAGGCTCGACATATAACCACGTCAAAAGGCTGTTTAGGCTGATAGGTTTCCACTCTGTGCTGGTGCACCTGAACGTTGGACAATCTCAGTAGGTTCACAATGTGGATCAGGAATCTTGTTTTCTTGCCATTGGAGTCAAGCAGGCAAAAATGCTTGTCTGGAAACGCAATACTTAGGGGAATACCTGGCAGACCACCACCTGTGCCCACATCGATTATCGAATCCCCGCGAATCCATGGGTGCACGCTAAAGCTATCCAAACCATGCAAAGACAGCATGTCGTCTAAATCACGAACCGCCGACAAGTTGATTTTCTTATTCCAACGAATGAATTCCTCGAAAAAAGACATCAAGTTATTAAGTTGTGACTGTGCCAATGAAAGGCCTAAGGACTCGGTACCTTTTGACAAAAAATTATTAGCCTCGTTCATGACAGAGAACTGACCAGTGACGCCATGAAATCGTGTACCCGTTTCGCTTTTAGTCGTTCCAAGTTGGCAAAGCCTTCTTTCATTTGTGTGCAAACCACTGGACTAACGTGGTTCAGCATAGCCTTGTATAGACGGCTGCGCAGTTGATCTTGAGCAGCTGAATCTTTTGCGCCATAGCGAGAAATCTTATTGCCTAAGTAACGGGTCTCTTTAGTCGGCATCGTGAGGGTATTGCCACCATCACTTTCGGTTTGCACTGCCAGGACACACTGGAGGGCATATTCATTCAATTTCCCCACCAGCCGCGGCGTCGCAGTTTCCGAGGATAGACCTCCCTTAGAATCGAAATTCGATAGGCAAGCCTCCAGACAGTTGCGGATTTGAAAGAATGAATAACCCAGCAAGTGCGCTGCCAGCGCACAGGCGCCCAGACCTAAAGATTGTGCGGGTGAACACCATCCTTCTTCATCCAAAGTGATTTGAATCTCATACGCTTTACTAATGGCGGACAACAAATCCCCCACAGCCAAGCAACGAATTGATGTTGCCATTCTTGGGCGATCGGCATAGTCAGCCGCAGCCATCAATGCGCCTAAGACATTGGTTGGCTGACCCCATTCAATGGATAAGTCCACACCTTGGCTGCCGGTACAAAGAAGGGAGTTGTTTTGCGCCGCTGAGGCCGGTGCTAACTCATAGGCCGTGCCCAATACTCGCGCCCCCGAATTTGTCATAGGCGATGATTGGGTTGGGCCGAGCAGAGTTTGAATATCCTGATGATCAAGAGCCGTAAACCCATTGACTAGCCCTTGCTGTAAACAATGCCAGGCGCTTGCCAAGGCATCCGGATCAGTGCTCTGGTCCGACTCCGTGAAGCCACAAATTTCATCGAGTTGGCGATTGGCTAGCACTGGTATTCCGATCTCATTTAGCTCAACATCACAAACACTTCAGTTGAGAGTGTAACGCTAAATTTGACCTTCAAGACAAACCCCCATGCTTAAAAGACTTTTTAAGACGTTATTGTTCCTATTTATTGGGCTCCTCCCCGTGCTGTTGCTGGCACTCCCTGGAGGATTGGGATGGTTGATAGAACATCAATTACAAAAGGTCGAAATCACACCACAGTCCGTTAGTCCCGGATTTGGTTTGTCGAAAACCCAACACCAGCGTGGCTGGTTTAGTTCCCAAGTCAATTATCGGATTTGGGAAACCGATCCAGACACCGGCTCTTTGTTGTATGAGACAACACTGGACGGAACATTACATCATGGCCCGTGGTTTTGGTCGCCGCCCGGTCCCGGCTGGCTTAGGTTCTCTGGAAACTTAGACTATCGGAATCAAAGTTTGCGGGAACCAATCACTACCTCGGGACAAGTGGGCGTTGGCTGGATTGGAACCCTGATCGCCAAACTGGATGCAAACGCCCAGCGAGTTGCGCTGTACCCTCAAGGCGCTTTAAATTTAGGCAATGGCAATCTTCAATTGGACTATGATCTTAGGGCTAAGAGTCTCGCAATCGGTTTACTACTCGGTGACCTCAACATCTCTGGCCAAGAATTTGCCACCGATCAAGCAAACCTTGAGGTGGACGTCCATCGGAACCAGCACAATCTTTGGATTGGCTCGCTAAACCTGAATACAGCGCCAGTAACCCTCAACGCAGAGTCTTTTGCCTCCACCGATCTGCAACTCACCATAACTGGCAAAGACAGCACCATAGATTATCTGTTGAGTCTTAGTTTAGGCAACGAAGATGCCATGTATGGACCCGGTCATATGGAGATTGGTTTGCAGGGTCTCGACGGTGAAGCGCTTAGGCAGATACTGGTTTTAAACGCTGAAGCACGGGACGCGGTAGATCCGGAATTGGCACAACAGAACCTGCTGCCCCAACTAATGCAACAGCTGGCACCGTTGATACAACACGGACCCAAAATGAGTAGTCAGCCGTTTGAAATCAACACAAGCCTAGGCGTGGTGCGTGGCAATCTAGATTTTTCCGTCCCTCCCACCCAGGGAGTCGGTTTGGCAGGTCTTATTGTTGGAGAAGGCGAAGCCCGTCTTGTAGTGCCAACACCTTTGAGTACACATTGGCGTCGGAACTCCCTGTTCACCACCATGTGGCGGTCATTGCTCAATGCCAACTTTGTGGTTCAGCAAGGTAATAACTATGAGATGGGAATCAGGTACCAGGATAGACAACTCAACATCAATGGACGACCTTACCCACTACCTTTCACGCCATAATAGCAAGACCTTAGTTTTCTCTCAGAACAGGGACAGCGCCTATTAGGTTTTGCGTATACGGATGATCTGGATGGGTGCACACGGTTTCGGAGTCACCGGACTCCACGATCTCTCCTTGATACATAACCAACATGCGTTGACTCATACTTTTAACAACGCTGATGTCATGAGCAATAAACAAATACGACAGACTTAAACTATGCTGTAGCTCTTTTAAGAGCGCCAATACTTGGGCTTGTACGGAGACATCCAGGGCACTGACCGGTTCGTCACAAACAATAAGCTTTGGCGTCATGATAATGGCTCTGGCTATGGCAACCCGCTGACATTGACCCCCTGAGTATTGGTGTGGATACCGGTGCATATCCTTAGACGACAATCCCACTTTTGACAAAGTGTCAGCCACACGCTCATGGATTTCTTCCTTAGAATAAGCGAAATGAGTCAGTAACGGTTCGCCCACAATTTCACCGATGGTCAATCGCGGGTTTAAGGAGGACAAAGGGTCCTGAAAAATCATTTGTACGTCTTTGCAGCGCTTTTGGCGCTCCCGTGCCGTAAGACCCGACAAAGGTTTGCCATCCAATGTCACAGAACCCGACGCCAAAGGTATTAGCCCTAAAATAGCTCTGGCGAGAGTGGATTTGCCGCTGCCAGATTCCCCAACTAGCCCTAGGGTTTCACCGCTAGATAGACTAAGGCTCGCTCGTTTGACCGCATCGATGTCTTGGTCGCCACGCACTGAGTATTTGACTGACACGTTGTCTACTCGCAAAAGCGCTGCCTCATTGCTAGGTGTTTCGGGCACAAGGGGTGCCTTTGCGTCCAAACGAGGGATAGCTGAAATAAGGGTATTGGTATATTCGGTTTTTGGATCTAGAAAAACGCCAGCGACATCACCCTGCTCAATGCATTCGCCATCGCGCATGACCAACACTTTGTCGCACACTTGGGAGACCACCGCCAAGTCGTGGCTAATAAACAGCAGTGCTGTGTTTGTTTCCTGACGAATTTTGGTTAATAGTTTCAGGATGCCCTGTTGTACAGTGACATCTAGAGCGGTAGTAGGTTCGTCAGCAATCAATATGTCTGGATTACAAAGCAATGCCATGGCAATGGCCACCCGTTGTCTCATACCGCCAGACAATTCGTGGGGGTACTGATGCAGACGCTGCTCACATCTGTCCAAACCCACTTCCTCCAAAGCGTCACGTGATGCTGACCAGGCATGGGTTTTGGGAACTCCATTGTGTTGCGTCAGAACCTCGGCCATTTGTGTACCAATCTTTAGGTAGGGATTTAGAGAGGTCATAGGGTCTTGAAAGACCACGGCGATCTTCTTGCCCCGAATCCTCCGCAAAGCTTTATTGGACAGAGACAAAAGATTTTGGTCTTGGAAGTGGACCTCGCCGGAACAGGATCCGTTCTTAGATAAGAGTCCCAGCAGAGACAGCATGGCCTGTGTCTTGCCGGAGCCAGACTCACCCACAATGCCAAGGCTGTCCCCCGCCTCTAGAG
>JBCCFQ010000071.1:0-10012 GCA_039029655.1 Pseudomonadota bacterium
AGAACATGGTCGGCGCGCTCAGGCTTGTTTCGGTGGAACAGGGCTATGACCCAAGGGAATTTGCGCTGATCGGCTTTGGCGGCGCGGGGCCGCTTCATGCCAACGCACTGGCCAGGCTGGTGAATTCGTGGCCTGCCATCGTGCCGCCGGGACCGGGGGTTCTCTGCGCCTATGGCGATGCCACCACCCGTGTAAGAGACGAAGCTTCCCGCACCTACATCAAACGTTTCAGCCGCGTAAAGCTCGCCGAAGTCATTCGCATCTTTGAACGCCTAGCGAAGCAAGCAGAAAAGACGCTTGAAAAAGAAGGCGTCAAGAAAAAGGATCGAACAACCACCTATCAAGCCGACATTCGATACCACGGCCAAGGTTTGCTGCTCACCGTTGATTTCGAGTTATCAGATCTCAAGCGTAAGGGTCTGGACTTGTTGGCCTCAGAGTTTGACGATCGCCACACCCAGCTCTTCACCTTTGCATTAGAAAACGACAAAGAGTTTGTCAACTTGCGTGCCGTGTCTCAAGGCAAAGAAGCCAGTATTGCGGCCACCAAAGTGGGCAAAGGCTCTGACAGCGTGTCCGCAAAGGCGAAGATTGGCAAGGGCAAGGTCTTTGTAGAGGGCAAAAATCGGTTTGCCACTCTTTACGATCGCAGCAAACTACTTGCTGGGAATAAGATCGAAGGCCCCGCCATCGTTTTGGAAATGGACTCGACGACCGTGATTCTTCCGGATCACACAGGTACCGTCGATGACCATGGCAATATTCTAATCAACCCCAGTTAAAGGATTAGGAGCAAGCAATGCCTGCAAAAATTATTGAAACAAAACCTCGTCCATTTAACCGGATTGATATGGATCCAATCACTTTGGACATTATCGAAAACGCCATGGTCACGGCACGCTATGAAATGGATGCCGTGTTGTTCCGAACCGCCATGTCACCGGGGATACGCGAGCAGCATGACGAATTCCCGATGATTGCCAACCTTGAAGGCAAGATGGTGGTGGGCCAGTTTGGCAGCTTTATTCATGGCTTTAAGGAAGCCTATGACGGCACCATTGAAGAAGGGGATATGTTTTTAACCACAGACCCCTACTCTTGCAACGGCGCGATTAGCCATATTAACGATTGGTTGCTATTGAGACCCATCTTTAAAGATGGTCGTTTGATCGCTTATGCAGCCATGTTTGGCCATATGACCGATGTAGGCGGTAAAGTCCCAGGCAGCCTACCTACAGACGCTCGGGAGATCTTCGAGGAAGGTATCCGGATACCCCCAACCAAGATCTACAAAAATGATGAGTTACAAAGCGACATCATTGACTTGATTATGCACAACTGTCGTTTGCCCCACTGGAACCGCAGTGACTTTAACGCCCTGGTAGCGGCCATTCGCACCGCTGAAAAGCGCGTGATTGAATTGTCTGAACGGTTTGGTGATGACGTCTTTTACTCTGCTCTGGACGAGTTGCTAGAGCGAAACAAGCGCGCCATGGGTAAACTCATTATGCAAACCGTGCCCACCAAGAAACAGCACTTTGAAGACTATATCTGTGATGACGGTCTGGATATGGGCCCGTATAAGCTTAAGTGCTCCATGTGGCGACAAGGTCAAAAAGTGATTTTTGACTTTGAGGGCACCGACCCACAGTCCATAAGCTCCATCAACTTCTATTTGAACGAAGAAATGTTCAAAATGTTTTGTGGTGTATATATGATTATGGTATTCGACCCACAAATCATGTTTAACGATGGCTTTTATGACTTAATGGAAGTGAGGATTCCGGAAGGAACCATTCTTAAGCCTAAAGAGCCAGCAGCACTGTCCTGTCGTACTCATGCATTGGGAAGAATTTTTGATGTGCTCGGTGGTTTGCTAGGCCAAGGTAACCCTGATTTCTTGTGTGGCGCCGGCTTTTCCGACAGCCCGCACTTTATGTACTCCGGTTACGACAAAAACGGCGAGTGGTATCAGCTTTACTCCATCGGCTTTGGCGGTATTCCCGGCAAACCCATGGGAGACGGACCCGACGGGCATTCGTTGTGGCCAAGCTTCACCAACGTTCCCAATGAGTTCTTAGAAAGTTACTTCCCACTTCGAATCGAAGTGTACGAAACCATCGCAGATAGTGGAGGCCCTGGTTTCCATCGGGGCGGTAACGGCCTGCGTATGGGTTACCGCTTCTTGGAACCTGGCGAGATTTCCATCCACGACGATCGCTGGCTAACTTACCCCTGGGGTGTGAATGGCGGCTTGCCCGGACGGCGCAGTGAAAAGATTCTCAACCGCGTGAATGGCAAGGTAGAAAAACTACCCTCTAAGTGTGATCGCATCAAAGTGGACGCCGGCGACCTTTTGTACTTTGACACTTGGGGTGGCGGAGGATGTGGTGACCCATTGAAGCGACCCGCGGAACGAGTTGCCTTTGATGTCAAGGCCGGATTGGTGACCAGGAAAGGCGCCAAACGCTACGGTGTGGTACTCAACGCAGAAAACCAAGTGAACGAGAAGTCCACCGAGCGTCTACGTGAAAAAATGGCTAAGGAAAGAGGCAAGCCTTCGATGTTCGACTTTGGTGGCACCATTGAAGAACTCAAAGCACGCTGCAAACGTGAAACAGGGTTGCAGCCGCCAAGACCACCAGAGTTTCAGACTTGGGTTACCGCGAGTATGGAAACCAGCAAAAAGAAAAAACGAAAAGCTACTAAGAAGAAGCCTAAGAAAAAGACAGCGGCTAAGAAAAAGACGGCCAAGAAACGTAAGGCGGCTTAAACAAAAGCCAGAGCAACAAGCAAAACGCCAGCTTTTTAGCTGGCGTTTTTTTGATCCTGCTTAGATACCACTGCTAACGGTACGGTACCTGAGTTTCGACCATGGACATTGTGAAAAACCCAGCGCGCCGCCACCAAATGTGACCGCATAACTGAGGCTGCCCACTCACTGTCTCCAGCCTCAAAAGCCTCAACCAACTCCAAATGATGATGAGCACTTCGTATCAAATCGGCTTCGCTGTAGTCACGGAAGGTTTGAAACACTAAAGGTGCGTTACTCAACAAACTCAACATGGATCGCAGTTGTTCACTATTGGCAGCTTGCAAAATAACTTGGTGAAACTGTTCGTTGAGATCCGTGATTCTATTCAAATAACCCTGTTTGCGTTGTTCACTCTCGTGCAACTGGCGCTCTGCCAACTGACGAAGTCTTGTTAACTGAGTCTCACTGCAACGAGTTGCGCAAAGCCTTGCCGCGTAACCCTCCAACAGCGCACGTAGTTCAAAGGTTTCTTCGACAACATCGTCACCCCAAGAACTGACAAACGCCCCTTGGTTAGGGACAAACCGAATCAATCCTTCCGCCTCAAGACGGCGCAACGCTTCACGGACCGGCGTGCGGCTGACTTGCGCCTTCTCCGCAATATCGGCTTCCGTAATGCGATCGCCGGGGGCGAATCGACCCTCAACGATTTCACTGCGGATAACTTCGTAGGCTTTTCTGGCTGCTTTCATAATTTCGAACTGCGTATGTCTGATCCTGTAGACAATCCCAGGTCTTGATTGCATACAATTTTACGCGCAAATCCTGTTTTCTTCATCAAAAATCGGTCGAATCACGTTATATTGTATACAGCTACGGGAGAAAACCATGTCAGTGGCAGTGCAACAAGAACGCCAAGGCCCACTCAAAAACCTGCGAGTCGTGGAACTGGGGAGCATTTTGGCGGGACCCTTTTGCGGTCAGATCTTTGCCGACTTGGGTGCAGAGGTCATCAAGGTTGAGGCCCCCGAAACGGGAGATCCCATGCGCTTATGGGGTCGTGAAAAAACCGAAGGCAAGCCACTGTGGTGGACGGTATTGGCCCGCAATAAGAAATGCATCACCTTGAACTTACGTGAAACTAAAGGACAAGAGCTGTTGCGGGAACTCATTGGTAAGAGTGATTTTTTACTTGAGAATTTTAGGCCGGGCACTTTAGAAAAGTGGAACTTGGGTTATGACGTCTTATCCAAAGACAATCCAGGTTTAATCATGATTCGGGTTTCCGGACAAGGACAAACCGGCCCCTACGCCAAACGCGCAGGCTATGGTTCCATCGGAGAAGCCATGGGTGGTTTACGTTACGTGGTGGGAGACCCGAAAACCCCACCAAGCCGCGTCGGCATCAGTATCGGCGATACTCTCACGGGCACGTTCGCCACCATCGGGGCGTTGTCCGCACTTCATCACCGAGAGCAAACGGGCAAAGGTCAAGTGATTGACGCTGCCATTTATGAATCCGTTTTGGCAGTGATGGAATCTTTGGTGCCAGACTATCAACAAACCGGATTCATCCGGGAACGCGCGGGGTCGATTCTTCCGTTTGTCGCACCTTCCAACGTGTATCCAACAAAAGACGACGTCATGGTGTTAATCGGCGCCAATCAAGACACGGTGTTTCAACGATTGGCCGAAGCCATGGACCAACCCGAGCTTGCCACCGACGAACGCTACGCCACCCACACAGAACGCGGCCAACGACAGCAAGAACTCGACGACTTGATTGGTGAATGGACAAAGACCCTGAGCGCCGATGTATTGGTTGATCTGTTGGGCAAACACGGGGTGCCAGCAGGAAAGATTTATCGCGCCAAAGAGATGTTGGAAGATGAGCACTTTAAGGCTAGGGAGGCTATCACTGAAGTGGAACACCCGGAGTTTGGCTCAGTCGCAATGCAGAACATCGTGCCTAAGATGTCGTTAACACCAGGCAAAATCCGTCATCCCGGTCAGGAGATGGGACATGATAATGAGTATGTGTTTGGGGAGGTTTTGGGCATGGGGGGTGATGAGGTTGAGGCTTTGAAGGATGAAGGGATTATTTAGTGAAATCGTCATCCCGGCGGAGGCCGGACCACAATCTGGAAATGATGGATGTCATTGCTAGACACCTTCCCGGAATAGATGCCTTACTATCGAAGTGTGCCCGTGCTCCGAACGGGTAGATCCAGTCTTACTTTGCCGCGAAGCGGCTCATTAACAGTGTCGCTTCGCGACTGTTTGGTTTACTGGATCCTGCCCTTCGGCAGGATGAACAATAGAAACAAAAAGGCCGGCAATCGCCGGCCTTTTTCACTCGCAAGTCTAGCTCAACACTAAAAACTATATGTAACCTCCACCCCAGCACGTCTCAGCGTTCCTGGAGAAATAAACGATCCACCAAACTCAGGCGCTGGAATCACTTCTTCCAAGTACTCCTCGTCGGTGACGTTGTTGGCGAACGCCGTGATGGACCAGTTTTCACTGGAAACACCCAATCGCACATTGCCCACGCTATAAGAATCTCTCTCCGTTAGTGAGTAATCTGCAGTACCTAGCCCACCAAAGGCCAAGTCAAACAAGGTACGTCGGGTCTCATCTTGTACCGTATGGAACCAGGTGTTACCTACAACACTCCATGTGACGTTGGCGTTAAATGTCCAGTCTCCAGAACCGATGGGTTGCACCCAATCGATGGTGGCGTTGGCGGTGTAGTCAGGCGTATAGGGCGACTCGTTGCCAACGGTTTCTGGTCGGGCGGAGTTAGCCTCGATTTCGCTGTCGGTCACGTTGTAGCCTAGGCCAAAGCTCAAGTTGTCGGTGGCTTCGAAGTTAACCGCAAACTCGATGCCTTCCAAAGACACCTCATCGATATTAGATACGACTCGAAGCAATCCGTAAGGCCCTGTCAGGAACTCAAAGAACTGCATGTCATCGACGTTGACGCTGTACAAGGCGCCCTCGATGAACCAGCGATCTGAGGGATTCGCTCGGAAACCTAACTCAAAGGCACTTGAGGTTTCTTTTTCGAACCGGTCTTCAATCACCAATGGTGGTGTGAACCCTAATGGGCCATTGAAGAAGATGTCCACGGTAGCATTACTACCCTGACTGTTGAAACCGCCACTCTTAAAACCAATCCCCCAACTACCAAACACCGTGAAATTCTCCGCCGGCAACCAACTAAAGCTCAGTTTAGGTTGTAGCTGAGAGAAGGTCTCGGTTTGAGTTGGAATAACGCCGTTTGGATTAATGGCCGGATCCAATGCCGGGTTGAGCGGCGCACCACCCACCTGCACACCATCGGGCACGAAATCAACATAGATGGATCGTGGCTCTGTGGGCACCAAGTTGGTCACATCACGATCTTCCCGGTCGTATCGTAAGGCCAATGAAGCATTGAAGTTATCTGCCAGGTCATAGTCGAGTCGACCAAACAAGGCCAGCACGTCAGTATCAAATCGGTCAAACACCAACTGCTCGGTTGGATTGAAGGTTGAATCAGAGAACAAACGTTCGTCGATACCTTGACCACGATCCACACCTAGGTTGACTCCGACTTCCCGCTCAAGGTTGAGGTAGTACATGCCTAGTTGCCAAAACACATCGTCGTTGGCTTGACCGGACAGACGAACCTCAAAGCTCAAATCAGACTGGTTACGTTCTTGGTACTGGGTACCGTCACAGGCTGTGGGTGTGTAAGGGCCAAAAATCGAGGCTGCTGGTGTAGGTGCCAAGATTTGCGGTAGAGGTAACGCAAAGCCTGAAGCGGACAAAGCCGCTGTGGTGTTGATGCACTCTGGGTCTCCATTGAAGAAGCCAAATGCACCACTGGTGCCGTCTGCACCAAAGGCGTTGTTAATGTCGGAGTACAACATCCACGCGGTCAAATTGGCTCGCTCCAACTCCGTTTCAAACTTAACCGATATCTCTAAAGCATCTTGGTCGTTTGTGGGATCGATGTTTGGCTCAAACACAAACTGATGGTCATTCACATCTTCAAAAAACTGGGGAATCCCCAAGACGGTGGCGAAGTCAGGCAATGCGAAAGCGGCGTTGAAAGTAATGGAGCCTGCGTCCACTTCCGCGTACCTGGCTTTTATGTCCCAGCTGGTGGTATCAGAGGGCTCGATGATTAGACGACCCCCAATAGAGTAGTTTTCAAAATCGTCGACGATGTCGTCATTTAAAAAGGAATTGGTGTAGTAGCCATCCGTTGTGCGGTAGTCAGCATGGATTTGATAGCCAACGCTGTCATTCACCGGACCACCAAACGTCGCTGACGCAAACATGGTGCTGTCTTCTGCCGCAGACACCTTAAATTTGCCAGACTGCTCATCTCCAGGCCTATTGGTGGTAACCACAACCGCACCAGCAGCGGCGTTACGACCATAAATGGCGCCCTGGGGTCCTTTTAGAACTTCGATCTGGCTCAAGTTGCCAAATTCCCGGTTAAAGGCCGCCGGGTTAGTCATCAAAATGCCGTCGACAACAAAAGCAAAGCTGTTTTCAGCGTCCCTGGCACCGTTGATGCCCCGGATATTCACCTGGGTATCCCCGACCTCAGCGGCATCAACGATGGAGACCCCGGGAATCAAGCGAATAAAATCCTCCGCCCGCTGAACACCGGCACCCTCGATCTGACTGGACGTGATCACAGAAATCGCGGCTGGAACCTCAAAAAGGGACTCAGCAGATTGCCGGGCGGTTACTATGATTTCTTCTAGAACTTCGTCCTGGGCCTGGGCCAAGGGCGATAAGAACGTCGCCACAGTTGCGGCAATCAGTGTTTTTTTGAATGTTTTACTAGCCATGAATTCCCCCGTCGCGCGTCTAACTCGGCAGTGAGTTGTTCGTACAATTGAGCTGAAATTGTATACAACACAGCCCCCCAATACCACTAAACTGACAGTTGCGGGGCAAATTGTATACAACTTACGTGCCAACTCTGCGAAAAACCACGTTGCGCCGCCTCCTCGCAACAAAAAGCGCCGGGCGAAACACCCGGCGCTTGTGTCAGCGCTTCAAAGCGTCGATTAACGGCTAATCGTGATCGTGGTGATGATGCCCGTGACGTTTCATCGTGTCCTCAAAGTCCTCGGGACCATGGGGATGATTGTGTGCATAGTTGACACACCACTTGTAGAGCAACGGGTCACGTCGAGCCAATCGAGCGGCCGCCCGTTCCTGGTTCTCTTCGGGCGTACTCCAAGGATTGTAGTGAAAGTGATTGAACAACTTAGAGTCCACTCGACCCAAAGCAATACAACCCAACTCGCTGGCGAAAGCACCGTGATTGATATACGCCGGTCGCCAAAAGTAACCACCTGTGGGAATTTCACCAAACTGCATCATCCATGACGTGCCCCAGAGGTGATAAGACTCTTCTGCACAATCGTGATACGAGATATTGTCTTGATGAAAGTGCGGCGTCATGCAATACAAGAATGTCATGGCGAGACTACGGGGATTGTAGTTTAGGAGCTTAATCATACAACCCGAGGCAACGGACGGACTAACCAGATTACCGGGTGCCCAAACGATATCCATAAAGCTATCAACGTCGTGATAAAGCTCAGTGCGACTCAAAGGATGATGACTGTCACTTTCCACGTGGTTTGGTTCGCTGGTGTTATACATCATAAAAACCAGTGCACCATCTGGGGAGCTCATCTCCGGCAGTGCATAACCGGCTGGCACGAAAAAGTAGTGGCCCCGTACGCATTTTTTTTCGCCGACGTTTAGGGTGCCTTCAACAACAATCATCTCCAGTTCGGAATAGCTAAATCCCGGTGGTTGTTTGTACCCGCCGTCAAACTGGACTGTCATAGAACAAGCACCAGTCTCGTCATCAAGACTCAACATCTTGTAACGAAAACCTGACCCAAAGCCGGGCAGGCTCATGTTCTTAAAGGACACGTCTCTATCGCAAAAGGGTTCGATATGTGGTCTTGCCATGGTAGTTCTCCTTAAGACGCGCTTCGATTAATAAACGACTTTGTGAGGACCGTCCGGTTTCACTGGAATGTCTTCCGGGGCGATCTTTATTCTCTGATCACCGTCCATATTAAAACCATAGGTTTGTATACGTTCGAGAAACTCGGCATACCATTTCTCGCGCATGTCGTTTAAAGCATCCATGTCAGCGACTACTTTTTTGTAGCGTTCGATCTGTTCCTTGATCTCCTCTTCTATCCAAGCCTCCGCCTCCTTGGAACGCTCGTACTCAATTTTTGTATCTAGAAAACCCATGAGCTTCTCCAACAACCGTCAAACGGCAAATCTTTTACAGTCCCATAAAATTGATTGCACTCGCACAAGCGACTATGGAGCCGCCGGCAATTGCATGGCTAAATCGTTGCAGTCCTTTGAATCGGAACTTGTTTAGCCCTAAACTCACTAAACCCACGGCCCCGAGCATGGTAACCAACGTCACAACCCCGAAAACAAGAGCTACGGAAAAGACTAGCCCGGCACTCTGTTGGGCGGCCGGATACATCAGCAAGGGAATCAAGGCTTCACAGGGACCCAAAACAAAAATGACAAACAGCGCCCAGGGCGTAACGCTTTTTTGCTGATGTTCATGAACGTGCACATGTTCGCCGTGATGATTATGCTCGTGACTATGAACAACATCGCCATGTCTGTGCACATGGATATGGGGTTTGTTACGAAGAGCGCGTCTAAGACCCCAAACAAAATACACCGCGCCAAAACTTAACAAAGCCCACCCGGCGAGAGAGCCGCGAGTGGACTCAACACCAACAAGTGTTAATAGTTGAGCACCAATGACAATACCAACGACACCCACAATCACTGAACTTAAGATGTGGCCGATACCACACAACGCCGTGACTTTTAGCGTTTTACCCAACGACCAATTGTTGGCCTTACCCATGGCGGAAAACACGAGGTAGTGATCGGGACCCACGATAGTATGTATAAAGCCAATGCTGGCCGCCGTCATCAATAGCAAAACCGCCTCATTCATGAGTGAAGTTTCCCGTGTGGTGGCAAAAGATATAGTCCATTGACGAAAGTGTACAACGGCACTCCGGTGGATTTCGGGCTCACCACCCGAAGAAATTCAATAAAAGAATCCAGCATGTTTTTGATTCTTCTCGCCAGCTTAAGAGAGGCATATGTTCTTTTGTTATAACTTTAGTACTTTTTAAGGGAGAAGACAAGGTGGCTTCGGGCTTCGGGCTTCGGGCTTCG
>JBCCFQ010000072.1:0-9876 GCA_039029655.1 Pseudomonadota bacterium
GCCTGAGAATCAGTATAGAGCATCCCGTTTGGATATTTTGTTAAACAATTTTAAAACTAGATTCCACCTTAACTAGAAGGGTTAAGCCGTTGTCTTGTAGCGTCAGGGAGAAGGCTTTTTGGTTATGGTAAACCATAGGTTGAACGAAAATCGCTTAAACTTTGCGCAAATACTCTTTCAGCGACATTCGTTGATAATTCGCTTTTCCGTAACCTCGGGTTCTTGCACTATGTCAAAGAATCCATCTAGGTAACGCAGCATTTTTTGTTTTGGCCGGTCATCAAGCGGCTGGTGCTGCGAGATCAGCTGGGTGAAACTCGATCGTTGCGCCTTAATTGATCCGATTGCATCTTGAAATGTCTGCGGTGGTTTGCAGATTCCCCTAAATATGCGCTGAGTTACTCTTCTAATTCGAAGTTTGTCTGAGGGTACAGCGTATTCGGTGTCAATGGCCCCGGATTGATCAAAATCATAAGGGATAGGAACAATATCCTCGTCGATTTTTAACATCAAGACGTTGTGCCCGAAGGCCACAGACCAATCGGTGTTCCCCACCATGTAGTGAAAGACTTCCACCAGTGCGGTTTGGCTTGGTTCTGTTAGACGGTTGGATCGAGTGGCCGGGACTATTTCCCCATTCAAACGTTCGGCTGCTTTGGCAAAGTGTTCTATGAATATGCCGTAGGATTCCGTTTCTCTATTGCCCCGTCCAGAGTCCACATAGCGGATGTTTACAAGCCTAGAGTGCAAACTTTTGTCGGTGAGTAGGCCATACATTTGATAAATCAAATACTCTTTGTGGATGTACGCCTGATACGAGCGTTTCTTCTGGCAATGGGTGGTTAAGGGGAGCACATCTTGATCTTGAAAAATCGTACCTTGTGCCTCCGCCGAAAAACGAATAAAAAACAGCGGGAATTTACAATTGTCCTTGTTGAGCCGCGACTTTCCGCGAGCCTTGAGTTCTACGGATAGATTGTGGATTTGCGTGCCGTTTTCCAAAACAACCAATTGGCCAGGACCATACTCCGCTTCAGTTTCCTGGTCGATTGCTGTGAGTTGTTTGAAATTCGCCGTAATTTCTAGCTGCAGCGGTGCTTGTTGATCAAACAGCGTGCTTGCGTGGCTGTCCACGGAGCAGAGTACAAACCACAATAGTAGTAGGCGTCCGTACATGTTTGAGAGTTAAGGACCGCCGCAGCGGGCGGTCCTTTGGCTTTCCATGACTTTGAGTCTAAGAGATATCTTCGACTTTCGCCTTGGCATTTTTGCCAACGCTCTTCATGCCATTACTGCAGCTGGAACCACTGTTGTACATCTCAGATGTACCGATGACTTGGTGATTGCCGGCTTTAAGTACGAAGTAGTCTTTTCCGTTTTTCGCTTTGCGAACTTCAAAGCGACCCTTGCTTCCCGCATTCTTGCGCACCGATTCAACACCATTTTTGGCGCCGGCTTTTGATTTATAGTTTTGACTTGTGAGAATGCATTCGCCATTAGCGGCTTTTAGTCGAAAACGATAGTCCCCTTTTTTTGTCTTGTAGATTTCAAATTTTCCGGGCATTGAGATTGCTCCTGTTAATGTTTGCTACAAACCAAAGGCTTAAAGTGTGTACCCCAAGCCCGCGTGAAGAGTTTACCCTTAAGTCTAGGTCACATCTATGTCAGTGTTTCTTGTTGTTACACGATAGGCCGTCTCTCGAGCCGGCACCCCTTTTACATCACCTGGAATGGTCTCTAGGTGCTCCACGGTGTGACCAAAACCATACGCCGCTTCCATATCTGTGCGAGACATGGAATAGGGGGGCGGTACAACGGAGTCAGGCAGATATTCGAGTCCAATGAGTAGAATCTTGTAGTCTTCGCCAGCCAGCGATTTGCATTGGTCTGCGTACCGACGACGATCTGTTTGTGGCAACGCGATCAGTGCTGCTCGGTCATAGATGGCGTCAACTGGGCCTAACTGATCAGCCTGAAGCGCAAAAAAGTCGCCCACCCATATCTCGATGCTGCCGGACACATACTTTTGAAAATCGCCGACAGCCGTCACATCCGCTTGAAGACCATTCTCCTGGAAAAAAGCCTTTGCCGCGATCTCACTAATCTCAGCCCCTATGACGGTGTGCCCGGCTTGGGCAAGCCAAATCATGTCCACGGATTTTCCGCATAGGGGAACTAACACTCTGGCGTCTTGGGGGAGACCCAACCGAGACCAGCAAGAGAGCAAGGGATGAACTTCGGTGTTGTGGAAACCGATTTCATTGGCTTCCCATTTCTGCAACCAGAATGTTGGCTTCATGTAAGTCTGCTGCCCTTCAAAGTTGTGCTAAAAACCTCGCGGGCGGTAGTATAGACTGGCCGAGCCGGAAACGTAATACGGCAAAAACAAATCCTACGAGCGGACAATAATATGAATGCTGAGAAAATCCGCTGCGTCAATGATAAAAAGCTATTTGATGCACTAAAAGAAAACGCTGACGTTAAGCGCGTCAACGAACAAATCGCCAAAATGGAAGAGAAAGGGCCGACGGGTATTCGTCGCCGCTTATTGGCGACCTCGGTGCGTCTGAGCCGAAGGATGGCGAAAGATGTCCATCATATGGCCGATGAGTGCATTGAGAAATTGGAGATGGATATCCCGCTTGAACTCTACGTATTTTCTAGCCCCCAGTTCAATGCTGCTTGCTTCAAGCCAGAAGAAGGACGTCTGTTTGTCATGTTCTCTTCTAGTTTGTTGGAGGCGTTCGAAGGTAGCGAGCTTCGGTTTGTCATGGGTCATGAATTTGGACATCACGTCTACCGTCATCATGATGTACCCATTGGTTACCTCCTAAGGGGCCAATCTCGACCTAGTCCCAAACTCGCTTTGGACTTGTTTGCCTGGTCACGATACGCAGAGATCTCAGCGGATCGGGCAGGTGCACACTGCGCCAACGACCTGCACGGTATCGCCAAGGCCCTGTTCAAACTTGCCTCCGGTTTGAGCGACAAGCTCATCGAGTTCAGTTTGGACGACTTTCTGCAACAAGTAGATGAGATGCAGGTCGAGGATGCTCAACCGGGTCAAGGTGCACCCAAGGAAGACTGGTTTTCCACTCATCCCTTTAGTCCGTTGAGGGTAAAGGCACTCAAGTTCTTTGAGGACTCGGAGCTAGCCAACGGCTCCATGAGCTCGGAAGAGTTGGAAGTGTCTGTACAAGGTCTAATGGCTCTGATGGAGCCCAGTTACTTAGAAGGTCGTACGGACACCGCGGAGGCTATGCGGCGTCTCTTGTTTGCAGGATCCATCGCCGTGGCAGACGCCAACGGCCATATCAGTGAAGAAGAAGTTAAATTGTTCGAGCAATTTTTCGGCGAAGGCTCCTACGTGGAGTCTCTCAATGTGGAAAAGCTAAGACGAGATTTGCCCGAGCGTATAGAAACGGTGTTGCAACAAGCCAGCGAACCGCAACGCATGCAGGTCTTGCGAGATCTTTGTATTGTGGCCAAGGCGGAAGGTCACACCACAGATGAGGAGCGAGCCGTCTTGGATGAAGTGGCGGTTGGACTGCAAGTGCCAAGAGTGTTTGTCTCCCAAGTGTTAAATAGCGATTTGGAACCCGATTAAAATCATGACCAAGACTTGTATCATTGCACTGGACCAAGGAACCACCAGCAGTCGAGCCATCGCGTTTGACCACGAACTAAAGCCTATAGCCGTCGCTCAACAAGAATTCACACAGCACTATCCCGCGGATGGCTGGGTGGAGCACGACTTAGAGGAAATTTGGTCTACTACGGTAACGGTTACCAAGACTGTGCTGAGCCAGATTAGCGAAATGGGATACCAATGTGCTGCCTTGGGGATCACTAACCAACGAGAAACCACCGCAGTTTGGGATAGAAGCACGGGTGAACCGATGTATAAAGCCATTGTCTGGCAGGACAGGCGAACGGCGGATGTGTGCCAAGGTTTGCGACAGGAAGGGCTGCTGGAAGACGTAAATTCCCGGTCTGGACTATTGTTAGACCCATATTTCTCCTCCACCAAAGTGGCCTGGATCTTAGACAAAGTGGAAGGGGCGAGAGCCAAGGCTGAAAATGGTGAGTTGGCTTTTGGCACCATTGACACATTTTTGATTTGGCGTTTGACTCAAGGCCAGCGTCACGTCACTGACGCCACCAATGCAAGCCGTACAAACCTATTCAACATCAATACATTGTCTTGGGATGACGCCTTGCTGGACATTTTCCAGGTGCCCTCGCAGGTGCTGCCAGAAGTCTTAGACTGCTCTGCGGATTTTGGCGTAGCCCATTCTGATGTCTTAGGCGCAGAGATACCCATATATGGTGTTGCCGGGGATCAACAGGCGGCCACGGTAGGTCAGGGTTGTTTTACGCCAGGATCAATCAAAAGTACCTATGGCACGGGTTGCTTTGTGTTGATCAACAGTGGCGATGAGGTTATTTATTCAAAGAATAACTTGTTGTCCACAGTGGCTTATCAGTTGGATGGAAAGGCCACCTATGCCTTAGAGGGGTCCATATTTATCGCCGGTGCAGTTGTGCAATGGCTGAGAGATGGCATAAAAATCATAGACCACGCCAAAGATACTCAGGGTCTTGCGGAATCTTTGGATAGTAACTCCGGTGTCTATATGGTGCCCGCGTTTACCGGCCTTGGAGCACCCCACTGGGATCCGGATGCCCGAGGCGCCATCTTTGGTATCACCCGAGGTACCGGTAGAAATGAAATTGTTCGCGCCGCTCTAGAATCGGTTTGTTATCAAACCTACGACTTACTAAGCGCCATGGCCGACGACGGGGTAACCGCAACCAGTCTAAAAGTAGATGGTGGCATGGTCGCTAATGACTGGGTCATGCAGTTTCTGGCCGACATCTTAAACATACCTTTGGAGCGCCCAGATGTTCTAGAGACCACCGCCAAAGGCGCTGCCTATTTAGCGGGTATGCGCGCTGGCGTCTATGGAAGCCCAGATGAATTTGCCGCTTCACTTACAACTGCCGATCATTTTGCGCCCAGGATGGATGAAGGGAACAGGGAAGACTTGCTGGTTGGTTGGCGTAAGGCGATTGCGAGGGTGGTGGGGTAGGAGCGTCAATTTGAGGCTCTAGGCTTCGGGCTCTGGGCTTGAGGGCCCTACTCCGTCATCCTGGCGAATGCCAGGATCCAGTCAATACTTTGTCGCGAAGCGACTCGAACTAGTGGCTGGTGTCTGGTTTCTGGAGACGGGATTTTTTGGCCTCCGCCTATCGACTCGAGCCTAGAGCCTGAAAACCACCTTGCGTCGTCTCCTACCTGAATGACATCAGCGCGTCTCCAGAAACCAGTCACCAGAGACTAGCCACAAGTTAGGTGTCGCTTCGCGACAAGGTATTACTGGATCCTGGCATTCGCCAGGATGACGGAGTAGGGTCCTGAAGCCTGAAGCCTGAAGCCTGAAGCCCAGAGCCTGGAAGTCACTTTACCGTAGTCTCGTACCTAAAAAGACATCAGCGCTCGACTCTAGCAACCAGTCACTAGACACTAGTCACAAGTTAGGTGTCGCTTCGCGACAAAGTATTGACTGGATCCTGGCATTCGCCAGGATGACGGAGTAGGGCCCCGAAGCCTATAGCCTAGAGCCCGAAGCCTAGCCCCCAGCCCCATACCCCCTAACATACCCCGGCATCTCCACCCCGTCCTTCAGTTCCGGATCCTCAATGGGCTCATCCACCCTAACACCCAAGGGAATCACTCCAGCCCAACAATCCAGGGCGTAATCTTCATCATCGTCTTTGGGTGGACCGGTGCGAATTTTTGCGGCGGCTTCGTCTAAAGACATTTCTACCACGCTGGTGGCGTTTAGTTCTTTTTGTGTTGACGGACGAATGTCTGGTGTTCGGCCGGGAACAAGGTGTTCGACAAACGCGTCTAGGACCTTGGTCTTGAGTTCTCCGTCTACACCTTGTGCCTCTCCGTGAATGAGCACGGAGCGGTAGTTCATGGAGTGGTGGAATCCGGATCGTGCCAACACCAAGCCATCCATGTGGGTAACGGTAATACAGGCAGGCGCACCCTCTGAGAGTGTTCGCAGCATTTCACTGTTGCGGTTACCATGGATGTATACCTTATCGCCTATGCGACAAATAGCCGTTGGCATTACCCGCGGTCCATCCTTTGATTGAAAACCCACATGGCAGATCAATGCTTCGTCGATGATGGAACAAATAGTATCGAGGTCATAGTTGCCTCGTCCTGCCAGTCGTCGGACCTTAGACCGCTTTGTCGGCGTTAGCGTAGTCATCGAATTTCTCCCTTAGCACGCCAGCATCATAGAGGAAAAGTGTGGATGAACGGATTTATCAGTTTGCGTGAATAGCAACCTAACCAGTTGTTAGGTCAATAACGGATCTTCCTGCATGAGGGCGATCTGTTCCTTTAAGGACAAGACGTGCTCTTCCCAGTACTTTTGGCTGTTAAACCAGGGAAATGCCCTTTGAAAAGCGGGTTCTTGCCATCGATCCCCAAGCCACGCGGCGTAGTGGATGATACGCAGGCTGCGTAGCGCCTCTATGAGATGTAATTCCCGCATATCCAAGGAGTGAAACTCATGATATCCCTCTAGTAGTTTTTCCATCTGGGGGGTTTGCTCGGATCGTTGGCCAGAGAGAAACATCCACAAGTCTTGGATGGCGGGGGCCGTGCGGGTGTCGTCTAAATCCACAATGTGAATTTGTTCGCCCCGCACCAAAACATTGCTTGGATGCAAATCACCGTGGGTTCGCAGAGTCTGATAGGGAATGGTTTCAAGAGTTTGATCGATACCCGCCAAAACGTGTTCGCAGGTTTGTTCGTAAACACTGGACAATTCAATAGGCAGCAAGTTCGATTTCAACAATCTCGTTGCGGCTTCGATCCCAAAGGTATCCAGCGTAATGGCGGGTCGATGTTGAAATGGTTGAATCTGGCCTATCTTATGGATGCGTGCCACCAATCGACCAATTTGTTGCAGTAAATCCAGGTTATCCAGTTCCGGTGTGCGTCCCCCCTTACGTGGATACAAAGCGAACCGAAAACCGTGACTGTTGTGTAGTGTCTTGCTGGCTATCTGAAACGGCGCGACCACGGGAATTTCAGCGGACTGCAACTCTTCGGCAAATTGATGTTCTTCCAGTATCGCCTCATCTGACCACCGATTCGGACGATAAAACTTAGCCACAATGGGCTCGTTGTCTTCTAGGTTGATTTGGTAAACCCGGTTTTCGTAGCTGTTTAGACTTAGAAACCTGCCGTCACAACGAAGCCCCAAACTATCAACGGCACCCAGAAACTGGTCTGGTCGCAAATCCCCAAAGCTAATGCTGGAAGTCATAGACTCTTAAGCATTGCGGGAAGCGCGTTTCCTTTCAACCTCTGTGAGCAGTTTTTTGCGAAGTCTGATGCTTTCTGGGGTCACTTCCACCAGTTCATCGTCATCGATGAATTCCAACGCTTGTTCTAGAGAATAGCGAATAGGCGGTGTCAAAATGATGTTCTCATCTGAGCCTGCGGCGCGGATGTTGGTCAGTTGTTTAGCCTTGGTGGGATTAACCGGTAGGTCGTTACCACGACTGTGAATGCCAATCACCATGCCTTCGTACACTTCTGCACCGTGACCGATAAACAATTTGCCGCGGTCCTGCAGATTGTAAAGCGAGTATGCCAAAGCCTTGCCGGCAATCATGGAGACCAGTGCGCCATTGATACGCTGGCCAATGTTGCCGGGCACCACGTCGTCGTATTGTTCGAATACGTGATAAATAAGCCCTGTTCCAGCAGTGGCGGTCAAAAATTCCGTCCGAAAGCCAATTAAGCCTCTGGTTGGAATACGGTAGTCCAGACGAATGCGACCTTTACCATCGGGCATCATGTTTTGGAGTTCGCCTTTGCGTTCCGCTAACCGAGACATCACAGCACCCTGGTAGTCTTCCTCGAAGTCCACAGTGAGTGATTCCCAAGGTTCCTGTTTTTGGCCGTCGACTTCATGCTGAATCACCTCGGGTCGTGACACCGCCAGTTCGTAGCCTTCCCGACGCATGTTTTCAATCAGTACCGATAGATGCAGCTCGCCGCGGCCAGATACACGGAATTTGTCGGGGTCTGCCGTGTTCTCTACACGTAAGGCCACATTGTGTTTAAGCTCTTGTTGTAGTCTCTCCGAGATTTGACGACTCGTAAGAAACTTACCCTCTCGTCCGGCGAACGGAGACTTGTTCACCTGAAAGGTCATGCTGATGGTGGGTTCATCCACGGTTAATGCGGGTAAAGCCTCTGGGTGATCTCGATCACAAAGCGTATCGGAGATGTTGAGGTCTTCGATGCCGCTAAACATCACAATGTCTCCGGCCTGCGCATTATCAAGAGCGATGCGTTTAAGTCCCTGGAAACCATACAGATCCATTATCCGCGCATTTCGTTTACCGCCCTCGGCGTCAACAATAGTGATTGGTGAATTATTCTTAACCACGCCTCGACTTACTCGACCAATACCCAAAACCCCCACATAAGTGTCGTAGTCCAGGCTGGACACCTGAAGCTGTAACGGTCCTTCAGTATTGACCTGAGGTGCCGGCACGTGATCGACGATGGCTTGAAACAAAGGTTCCATGGTGTCTCCGCCGGTGATGGGCTCTTGGCTGGCATAGCCATTGATGGCGGAGGCATAAATGACGGGAAAGTCCAGCTGTTCATCGGTTGCTCCCAGGCGATCAAACAAGTCGAAGGTTTGATCCAAGACCCAGTCGGGTCGCGCACCATCGCGATCGATCTTATTTATGACCACGACCGGTACAAAACCTTGCTCAAAGGCCTTCTGGGTGACAAAACGGGTTTGGGGCATAGGTCCCTCCACCGCGTCCACCAGCAGCAAAACGCTGTCCACCATAGAGAGCACCCGTTCCACCTCGCCCCCGAAATCTGCGTGTCCTGGTGTGTCTACAATGTTGATCCGCCAGTCATTCCACTGGATAGCGGTATTTTTTGACAGAATGGTGATACCGCGCTCTTTTTCCAAGTCATTGTAATCCATGACCCGCTCCGGAGCGGCGCTCCGGTCTCCTAGGGTTCCCGACTGCTGGAGAAGCTGGTCCACCAGGGTGGTTTTGCCATGGTCCACGTGGGCAATAATGGCGATGTTTCGAAGCTTTGGTGCAGACATTGGGGTTCTTGAGCCGGTATGTGGGAGCGGCATTATACGGTCGGGACCACTGGTTGGGAACGACTATGTAATCAAAAAGAACTGACCCACCACCGTGTTGATGAATTTTGCTGCAAGCCACTGGGGGCAAGGCTTTTCAGGAGACTTGGGTGGGCTTTTGAGGGAAGACCGTCTTAGTCAAAGGAAACCAGGCGGTTTACTAGACACCCATCAACACGCTAGTGGGTCAGTTTGAATGCTTTACCGAAGGTGGCGAGTTTGCGTTTGCTACCCCGGATCCTCACCCTATCCGGGGCTTGGTGATAACGCTGCATGGAGGAATCAACCATCACATCACAGTGATGAGCATCCTCAAACCCAAATTTAAACTCCCCGCGACCCGCAGACACCCAAACAAACTCTGGTTTTGTAAACCCTACGGTGATCACCTCGGTGGGATGGGAGAGTTCCGGCCTAAACGCAGCCTTTAGGGCAAGCAAGTCCCAATCATGTTGGTGATGATAGTCTTTCTGTCCACGTTTGAGCCCAAAACCCCAGCGAATAAACTCCAAAATCATGGGTTCAAGATTGAGGCCAAACTCAGTCAGATGGTATGTCCCATAGCTCGACTCGACGGAGCGGCACTCAATCAGATCGTCTTGTTCCATCCTCTTAAGCCTGGCTGCCAACAAATTGGTACCGATGCCCTTAAGTGACC
>JBCCFQ010000073.1:0-9859 GCA_039029655.1 Pseudomonadota bacterium
CGTAGATAGGTCTCATCCCGCAATTTGTCAGCTTCCAGCGATGGGTTAAAACGCATGATGCCCTCTTCGATGGTCATGCGCTCAAAGGCTGGTGCAAAGTCGAAGTCCTGACCCTGATAGCTAACCTGCTCTGTACCCAATACGGTTTTCATCACTGTGCGAGTAAGAGCTTCCACCAGTGACATAATGTCTTCGCAGTCCGCGTAGGCTTGGTAGAGTTCCAGCATGGTGAACTCTGGATTGTGTCGGGTCGAAACGCCTTCGTTACGAAAGTTCCTATTGATTTCATAGACCCGTTCAAAGCCGCCAACAACCAGCCGTTTGAGATACAGTTCAGGCGCGACGCGCAAGAACAAATCCATATCTAGAGCGTTATGATGGGTGGTGAAGGGTCTTGCCACAGCGCCTCCGGGGATACTTTGCATCATAGGGGTTTCCACTTCCATGAAGCCCAAAGAATCCAAGAATCGCCTTATGCAGGTCACGACCCGGGTGCGGATCTGGAATACGCGTCGGGACTCTTCATTGACGATTAGGTCTACGTATCTTTGGCGATAACGGATTTCTTGGTCAGAAAGGCCATGGTACTTTTCCGGCAGGGGCCTTAGCGACTTGGTCAACAGTCTGAATGAGTCTAGTTGTACGGTTAACTCGTCAGTTTTGGTCTTGAATAACACGCCCTCACCGGCAACTATGTCACCAACATCCCAACCTTTAAAGGCCTGATAAACGCCGTCCGGTAGACGATCCCTTTCCGCACGTAATTGTATTTTTCCTGAACCATCCTGAAGTTGGATAAAGCTCGCTTTGCCCATGACCCGCTTGGCCATCATACGTCCGGCTACGCGTACGGTAATGCTTTCCCTTTCCAAGACTTCATTGCTCTTATCGCCATAGGTGGTTTGCAACTGGTCAGCTAGAGTGTCACGCCGGAAATCGTTGGGGTAGGGGTTTCCCTCTTGCCGCAGAGCGGCCAGCTTTTTTCTACGTTCTGCGATCAGTTTGTTTTCTTCGTCTGTCATAACACGTTCCAGTTATAGCCCCTGCTTCAAACTTGCTTCGATGAATTGATCCAGATCACCATCCAGCACGGCCTGTGTATTGCCGGTTTCTACATGGGTTCTTAGGTCTTTAATTCGGGATTGATCCAACACATAGGATCGAATCTGGCTTCCCCATCCAATATCGGATTTCTCATCCTCCACGGCTTGAGCTTCGCTATTTCGTTTTTGTAACTCAAGCTCAAACAATTTTGCCTTGAGTTGCTTCATGGCCGTGGCTTTGTTCTTGTGCTGTGACCGATCATTTTGGCACTGAACAACAATGTTTGTCGGAAGGTGGGTGATCCGCACTGCTGATTCCGTGCGGTTAACGTGCTGACCCCCGGCGCCGCTGGCTCGGTAAACGTCAATACGCAAATCAGACGGATCCACCTCGATTTCTATGTCATCATCGATCTCAGGTGAGACAAACACAGCGGCAAACGATGTGTGCCGCTTGTTGCCTGAGTCAAAGGGTGATTTTCGCACAAGGCGATGTACCCCAGTCTCTGTGCGTAACCAACCATAGGCATAGTCACCTTGAAGATGAATGGTGGCGCTTTTGATACCTGCGACTTCCCCTGGCGATGCCTCTATGACGTCTGTTTTGAAACCGTGGGCCTCGCCCCAACGCAGATACATTCTCAGCAGCATGTCAGCCCAATCTTGAGCTTCGGTGCCGCCAGATCCAGACTGGATATCTAGAAACGCATGTTGCGCATCCATCTCGCCAGAAAACATACGCTGGAATTCTAGTTTTTCTAAGGTCTCAACCAGTCCCTTTAGGTCTGCGACAATGTCGTCGTAGGTTTCCTGGTCTTGTTCTTCCTCTGCCATCACCAACAAATCCTTGGCATCGGAAAAACCGGCGCTTAGCCTGTCTAGACCACTGAGTGTTTCTTCAAGACGGGCTCGTTCTTTGCCTAAGGCTTGTGCTCTCTCTTGGTTAGCCCAAACGTCTGGATCCTCCAGCTCCCGAGTGACTTCTGCTAACCGATCAGACTTATTGTCGTAGTCAAAGATACCTCCGCATGGCGTCGGTTCGTTCGGACAAGTCGGCGATTTGGGTTTTGATGGCGCTGGTTTCCACGCGTGGTGATCTCGTCTATGGATTCAAGCGCGCAATCCTAGCATGGCTTGCGTATTAGCAATAGTCACTCAATAATCTGCAGATTGTTTTCCCATCGCCACAAGGGTCACCTGTGATAAAGAATTTTAGATTGGCTTATCTGCTGTTGTTATTAAGTCCCGGTTTTTTGAGTGCGGATTCTCATGACAATGTTTGTCAGCAGTCGGAGAGTGGTTCCGCCGACCTTAACGGTTGTGGTTTCGGTGACATCATCCAACTACCTGGCGTGGACTTCGCCACGGGCTCCGCTCAGCTCACCACCCGAGCCGCAGGTATTCTAGATAGGCTTGTCATGACCATAAAAGAGAATCAGGGGCTGGTGTTTGAAGTGGCGGGACACACAGACAACGTGGGCTCAGAAACCAACAACCGGCGCTTGTCCCAACGCCGGGCTGCATCTGTGATGACGTATTTAGTGCTAAAAGGGGTGGAGAGCGAACGTCTGTCCGCACAAGGTTATGGCGAGAGTTCGCCTATTGCGGACAACAAAACAGGAGACGGTCGCAAGCGGAATCGGCGGGTGGAACTGCGAGTCGTTGCCACTCCTAAGTAAGACGCCTAGTCAGCTGGCTATTTCGGCGTATTGCACGATGAGTTGTAAGTGTTCGCTGCCGTTGAACCGATTCACATCTAATCGATAAGCGCACGCCAAGGTGTCACCTTCACTCACGAACTCACCGGCGTTAAACCAGATGCCGCGGAAGCCGTAGCCATCCCGTTCCAAGCTGAGTTGCAAGTGATTGCCTTCGGCGCCAACGGGGCGGACCCCTTGGACTAAAAACAAGCCCGCAAACACCGGTGGTTCAAAGCCCCGCCCGTAGGGTTGCAGTTGTTGCAGCTCATTAACCAGCGCCATGGTCATATGGGTTGCCGGTAGCTCGCCATCAGTCCAGACCTGTGCCTGAGGTGGATGATCAAGCCGGGAGGCGATCTCCCGGTCGAATGCTTGGGCAAAAGCTTGCAGTTTGTTCCGAAGTAGGGTCATCCCGGCAGCACCTGCGTGGCCGCCAAATGCGACAAAAAGATCCGGATCGTCCTGACTCAAGGTCTTAAGCACATCCAGTATATGCACATCTGGTATGGATCTGGCAGAACCGGTGATGGTGTCCGACTGTCGACCGGGGCTAAACACGACAGCAGGCTTACCCCAGGCATCAAGCAGTCGGCTGGCGACGATGCCTTGGACTCCGGGGTGAAACTCGGGATCAAAAACAACCTGAGAAAACTGTTTGTCCAAGTCGATAAGGGTCTGCCCTTTGGCCACCATACCTTTCTCAATGGTCTTGCGGTCCTCATTGTCTTTTTCCAGGACTGAGAGCTTGGCCTGTGCATCTTTGGGCTCGGTGGCGCATAGGAAATGCAACGCAGCGCTTGGATCGGCAATGCGGCCCCTTGCGTTGATACGTGGCCCGATTTGAAACCCTAGGTCATCTACTTCAAATTGTGTCTTGCCCAGGCTTTGTGACAATACTTGCCAGCAAACCCGACGTTTTAGATTCAGTTGTTTTAGCCCCGTTTGAACAATGACTCGATTGACGGGCCCGGCTAGGCTCACAGCATCGGCTACGGTTCCCAATGCCACCAGATCCAGCCAGAGTGAGAGCTTCTTCGTGTCAGTTGAGATCAAACCCTGTTGGATTAAGTGGTTGCGCAAATGGCTTAATAGCAACCATGTGACCATGCATCCGGCGATGGACTTATCGGGGTAGTGGCAGTCACTGCGATTGGGATTTACCACGGCCATGGCGGAACTGGGTAAACCGGCCGCTGGAATTCCATGGTGATCTGACACTATGACGTCTATACCCGCACCCTTTAGGTGAGCGATGTTTTTTTCATCTGATGAGCCGCAATCTGCCGTGATGATGACTTGTGGTCTTGGATCTGCCTCAAGTATTCGAGCGGTTAGTTTGTCGCTGATGCCATACCCCTCGGTGATTCTATGGCCGATAAAACTATGAATTCTTTCCCGTGGATGTTTGAACAGGCTTTCGATCACCTCTATGGCAATGGTATGAGAGGTGATGCCGTCCACATCGTAGTCTGTCAGTAGACCAATGTGCTGTCCTTTTTGTATCGCTTCGGCTAGCCGTGACGCGGATGTTTCTATGTCTGCCAAGAGTTTTGGATTTGGTATTAGCTTCAAAGATGGGGCGACAACGTCTTCCACTTCCCAGGGTACCTCTGCCGTTCGCGCTGCGAGCACTCTGGCAGACACTTCCGATAGACCGCGAGATTTACAGGCGAGAAAACTGTCTTCGGAATAGTCCCGCACTCTAATTTGCTTTTTTGGTCTGGCTGGTGGTTTCTGTTGCGTGGGCTGGGCCATTCTGCGATTGTACGCCAATGCAGTTTAACTTGGACCAGGATGACACCATTGTGCTCGTGCGGGGTTACGAGCCAGGTTGTATTTTTCTGCGTGACGAAACATTGCGACACAGTGCTATCGTCACTTCCACACAGGCCAGGCCCTGGGACGCCACTGTCGTAGCCGATCTAAGCGAGAATCATTTTGCAGCGGTGTTGGAGTTACGCCCAGAGATTGTTTTGCTGGGTAGCGGGCTTAAGCTCGAGTTTCCATCCCAAGCGGTGATGGCCACTGTGTTGAGTCAGGGTATTGGATTTGAAATTATGGATACAGCAGCCGCTTGTCGCACCTATAACATTTTGGCTATGGAAGGGCGCAACGTTGCAGCCGCTTTGTTAGTCTGAGTCGTCAAGTTCCGGTATTGCATAGGGTAGGGTGGTGCCTGAGATGGGCGTTCCATCCTTAAGCGCGAAGGCCTCACCCAAAAAGCTCAAACGCACCACGGCCAGCATCAACCAGGTGTCCGAGTTTTTGGCCGCGTTTACCACGGTGCCGGCGGTTTTTTCGCCACAGACAATGGGATCACCGGGCGCCACCGCCGCCTGACCCGGTGCCTCAAACTGAAGCATCCGGCGCTTGTGTTTGCCCAAATAGTGGGTGCGCGCAATGATTTCCTGTCCCGTATAACACCCTTTGTTCCAGTCTATGCCGCCCATGAGATCCAGATTGAGCATCTGCGCTACGAATTGCTCTTGAGTGGTTGCTAGCACCCAGGGCCGCCCCGATGAAATCCACAAGGAACTGGCGTCGGTTTCTGCTTCAAACTGTTGCTCACTAATATATAAGGCTAGATTTGAGTCAACAGGGATCTGTGAAACACCCTTGGCTTCCGTCGAGTCGGGCCTGTCCGCGAATACCTGACCCTGCCAAATCGAAATACTTACTTTTGCTCTAAAAACAAAATGTTGCAAGTGATTTTTAATGTTACTAGTAAGCTCCTCTGGTAATACCAGCAACAAACCATGCTGATGTTTCACCAGATACATCACGGCCAAGACCCGCCCTTTGGCATTGCTGATAGACGCAAGTAACGAGTGATCTTCACCTATCCCGCTTACATCATTGCTTAACTGACCTTGCAAAAAGGATAGGGTGTCTTCCCCTGAGACAAGGAGTGCGCCTAAGCGGAGTTGGTGGGCAGGCTTGCTTGTCATAACGGTCCTAAGGTTCGGGAATGGCTTGCGAATGTAGGGGCGGTCGCCGAGAATGCAACACAATCTCAGCATAGGCAAACAACCCATGACCGATAACAAGAACCCACCTCAAGATTCCAAGCAGACGACCGATAGTGAGACGAGTGCCGAAACCAAATCCGAGGAGTCGGCGAACTCTACCCGTCCGAAAGAAATTGGCGGTAGTCCGAAAGAAATTGGCGGTAGAGAGGGTCTAGATCCTACGCGCTATGGAGATTGGGAGAAAAACGGTCGCTGCATCGATTTTTAGGCGATGGTGTAGAATTGAAAATTCAATATTTTTCAATCGATTCGGTACTTGTTCCAGGAGAGTCTGTCGATGACTGATTCGTCGCGACCTTTGTCGCCACATTTACAAATTTATCGTTGGCAAATCACAATGGCCTTGTCCATTTTGCATCGAGCCAGCGGGGTGTTCCTAACAATGGGGGCTGTGGTGTTGGTGGTTTGGTTAATGGCGGCGGAGCATGGACCGGATCGCTACGCCGCTATACAAGCCATTTTAAATACCCTGTTTGGCAAACTGCTGTTGTTAGCCTGGTCCGGGGCTTTGTTCATACACTTATGCAATGGCGTTCGGCATCTCTTTTGGGATGCTGGTCTAGGTTTTGAGAAAGCCACGTCGCGAAAGACCGGCTGGTTGGTGGTTGTCGCTGCCATTGTAATGACAGCAGTCACCTGGCTTGTTGGTACTGGTGTGCTGGGAGCTGGCTCATGAGAACTCCCCTAAGTCGCGTATTGGGTCTGGGTTCTGCCAAAGATGGAACCGGACATTGGTGGGGACAGCGGGTCAGTGCTGTGGCGTTGGTGGTGCTGACGATTTGGCTGTTGGCGTCCTTGGTGTCATTAAATGATTCTAGTCATGCCCAGGTTGTGGCGTGGGTGGCCTCACCCTGGAACGCCATTGCGTTAGTGCTGTTTTTGAGCAGCATGTTTTATCACTCATATTTGGGTATTCAGGTTGTGGTTGAAGATTACATCCATCATGACGGGGTAAAAGTCGTCACTTTGATCTTGTCGGGTTTCCTACACGCACTGTTGGTGGTAGCCGGTGTGTTTGCCGTACTGCGTATTGCTTTGGGAGGGCAATAGCCATGTCGAATGAATACGCCTTTATAGACCACACCTACGACGTGGTGGTCGTGGGGGCCGGTGGTGCCGGTTTGCGCGCAACTTTTGGTTTAGCGGAACAAGGGCTTTCCACCGCTTGCATCACAAAGGTGTTTCCCACTCGAAGCCATACCGTAGCAGCCCAAGGTGGAATCAGTGCGGCACTTGCAAACATGGGAGAGGACGACTGGCGCTGGCACATGTATGACACCATCAAGGGGTCTGACTGGTTAGGTGACCAAGATGCCATTGAGTACATGTGTAAAGAGGCGCCCCAGGCAGTGATTGAGTTGGAGCATTATGGTGTGCCTTTTTCACGCACCGAGGACGGTCGAATTTATCAACGTCCCTTTGGCGGAATGACAACCCATTATGGTCAGGGCACCGCCCAACGAACGTGTGCCGCAGCAGATCGCACCGGTCACGCCATGTTGCATACCTTGTATCAGCAGTCCCTCAAGTACGATGCCGACTTCTACATAGAATATTTCGCCATTGACTTGATCATGGAAGACGGTGAGTGCCGAGGACTAGTGGCCATTGATCTTGCCACCGGCCAGTTACATCGATACCGGGCGCACAAAGTCATCCTGGCCACTGGTGGATATGGCCGAGCGTATTTTTCATGTACATCCGCTCACACGTGTACCGGTGACGGAAACGCCATGGTATTGCGAGCCGGTTTGCCCCTTCAGGACATGGAATTTGTTCAGTTCCACCCAACGGGTATCTATGGCGCAGGTATGTTGATCACCGAAGGTGCCCGCGGCGAGGGTGGCTATTTGACCAATTCTGAGGGTGAACGCTTTATGGAGCGTTATGCACCCAACGCAAAAGACTTGGCCTCTCGTGATGTGGTTAGTCGCTCTATGACCATGGAAATCCGCGAAGGGCGGGGTGTGGGCCCGGACAAGGACCACATCTTTTTGCATTTGGAACACTTAGGCCCAGAAGTCATCGACGAGCGCTTGCCCGGGATTGCCGAAAGTGCTCGTATTTTCGCCGGTGTGGACGTGACCAAACAGCCTATTCCCGTATTGCCCACGGTGCATTACAACATGGGTGGCATTCCCACCAATTATCATGGTGAGGTGTTGAATCGTGATGAAGTTGTGCCTGGTCTAATGGCAGCGGGGGAAGCGGCTTGTGTCAGTGTTCACGGCGCCAATCGTCTGGGCTCCAATTCTCTGTTGGATTTGGTGATCTTTGGGCGCGCTTGTGCAAAACGGTGTGCTGATACCCTGGGTCGAGAGCAACGTCATAAGCCCTTGTCAGAGGGAGCAGGAGACTTTGCCGTTTCAAGGTTGGATAAGTTACGCAATGCCAATGGTTCTACAGGCACGGCGGAAATTCGTCTTGAGATGCAAAAGGTCATGCAAAATCATGCGGCGGTGTTTAGAACTGGTGAAGTTTTGGAAGAAGGTGTGGAAAAACTCGGCGAGATTTACCAGTCATTTTCAGATGTCAGCGTGAGTGATAGGGGATTGGTTTGGAACACAGATCTTGTTGAGACCATGGAATTGGAAAACCTCTTATGCCAAGCCACCGCCACCATTCATTCAGCTGAGAATCGCAAAGAGAGTCGTGGCGCTCAAGCTCGTGAAGACTTTCCGGATCGCGACGACGAAAATTGGATGAAACATAGTTTGGTCTGGGTGGGTGGGCCAAAAGATGTACGTTTTGACTACCGATCAGTACAACTGCAGACCTTAACCGATGAAGTTGAATCGGTTCCGCCTAAGGCACGTGTTTATTAACGAGGATTAGCAATGGCACAGTTTCGACTTCCAGCAAACTCCCGGGTTAGAAAGGGAAAGACCTACAAAGCGTCGGGTGATGGTAAAAATATCCGCCGCTTCAAAGTCTATCGCTACGATCCGTCCACCGGAGATAACCCGGCCATGGATACCTACGAGGTAGACATGGAACGCTGTGGTCCTATGGTGCTGGACGCGTTGATTAAGATAAAAAATGAAATCGACCCTACACTGAGTTTTAGGCGTTCATGCAGGGAAGGTATCTGCGGTTCTTGCGCAATGAACATTGATGGCCTAAATACCTTAGCCTGTACCAAATCATGCTCGGACATCAAAGGTGACGTCAGCATTTATCCGTTACCCCACATGCCAGTGGTACGGGATTTGGTGCCAGACTTAACCAAGTTTTACGCACAATATGCGTCCATCAAACCGTGGTTACAAACCCGGACGCCGGCGCCACCGGATCGTGAGCGGTTACAGTCAAAAGAAGATCAGGCCATGTTGGACAGTCCGTCTGCCTGCATATTGTGCGCCTGTTGCTCCACCAGCTGCCCCAGTTATTGGTGGAATTCTGACCGGTATCTCGGTCCTGCCATTTTGTTGCAAGCCTATCGGTGGATCATCGACAGTCGAGATGAAGCCACCGGCGATCGGCTAGACGACTTAGAGGACCCATTTCGTCTGTATCGTTGCCACACCATTATGAATTGCACCAATACCTGTCCCAAAGGCCTCAATCCCGCGCAAGCCATCGCGGAGACCAAGAAATTGCTTATGGAGCGACGCCACTAAACCCCGTGACCCAGCCTGAGGCCAACAGTCAGCTCTGTGATGCGCAAATTCGCTGGCGTTGTCGCCGGGGCATGCGGGAATTAGATATCCTGCTAGAAGGATACTTCGACCACTGCTTTGCGCATAGCCCAGCAGGTGACCAAGGGGCTTTCATTGAGCTTTTGTCCTGGTCGGATGACAAGCTTTGGGATTTGATGTTGGGCAAAATTCAAGTAACGGATCAAGGATTGAGCCGTGTCGTTGAAAAGATACGAAAAATCTAAACTAGAAATCGGCAACTCATTGTTTTTGAAACAGTTTGCCTTGAGCTCTCACTTGTTTCTTATGACATGTGCGGCGCTTTGCCCCGTACCGTGGGGTTGGCGCATCTTAACTATAGGTTTGCTGTGTGGGGGGTATGTGCTGTCCACGCGGCGTTTAAATGTACAAGTGGGTTGTGTATTGGAATGGGGCGGTGATTGGCTCAG
>JBCCFQ010000074.1:0-9730 GCA_039029655.1 Pseudomonadota bacterium
CTACTGGGTCTGCGTTTGGCATACCGGGAGCGAAATCCACCAGCCCACATTCAAATGGCACGGCACATTTGCCAGGGTCATCAAAGTAGACCCACCAAACCGTGTAGGCATTTTTTGGCTCTAAGTTCTTAACCCGCATCTGGCTTTTGATACCCCGCTGGGTAATACATAGGGAAGCCTCAATATCTGGCGCCTCATTGACCTTGTCTTGGCAATGGCTGGATACGTATTTGGAGGCAGATTTGGCCAGTACCCCAGCGTTTTCGTCCTCAGCCGCACCGATTCCTGTCGTCGCCAAACTAAGGAATGCAAGAAAAACAATATATTTCATTATGTTACCCCTCGATTTTTTATGTAAGCATCCTGCAGTACACTAACGAGGGGGGATCAGGAAAGTCCCGAAAAAGAACCAAAAGAATTCCGAAAAATCACCGAATACGTTTGTCCACACCCTGGTACATGGAAAAGCAGCCGCTGCAAAACGATCAGAACGTCGAGTCACTAATTTTTGGGAACATTGTTTTAGATGGGGCCCGTGGAAAATTGCTGGTGGACTCCCGGGAAGTTCCCTTACGACCCAAGACCTATAAGGTCATGCAGCACCTGGCGCGAAACCCAAATCGGCTGATTCAGAAACAGGAGTTAATGGATGAGGTATGGCCAGGCTCCGTGGTCACCGACGATTCGCTAACCCAGTGCATCACGGAAATCCGCAAAGCCATAGGTGATGACTCCAAGAGTGTGATCAAAACCATTCCTCGACGAGGGTTTATTTTCGACGCTCCCGAAAGCGTGGAAACAGCAACCCCTCAAAACAAACGCGCCACGCTGGCTGCAATATTCTCAGCGATGGCAATAACACTAGGCGTTTTGGCCCTGTGGCAGAGCCATAGAGATACGCTATCTGAATCACCTATATTCGTTTCGGTTTTGGAGTTTGAGTCTGACTCAGAGAATCTGAGGCTGGGTGCACGACTCTTGGCTGAATCTCTTCGTCTTAGGCTGGCCGAAATCCCCGGTGTAACCACCAGATCGTTGGGTACCGCAGAAACGAGTCCCACGATTTTTCTGGAGCAAGCAGAAGAGTTGCAGATTGATTGGCTTCTAGCAGGTCGTATCGAAACCGTGGTTGGCGCAAAAAACGACAAAGTAACACTGGAGCTTTGGGATATTGATCGTCAGGCATCTCATTCCCTTGGCGTCTTCTCAATTCCAATTGGAGCTGACGTCAATTCTACCCGGGATTTTGTACAACAAAGAGATCTTGTGCTGGAGCGAGCTCTGACGAGACTCCCAGCCTACCTGGTCAACGAACCCGCTGATCACATGTTCCCTACGCGACTTAGCGATTTTGAGATCTACGCTGAGACGATGACTGCCCTCGAAAAAGAACAATGCAATCAAACCCTAGTTGATGCTATGACACCAGTGGTAACGCGAAACCCAGAGTTCATGCGAGGCTGGATGGCAATGGCCTGGTCCCATTGGGTTGATTCCTGGGCCTGCGGTCTTGGTGAAGACTCTTTGTCGGGCGCGATTGCGGCTTCGGATCGAGTGCTTGAACTTGAGCCGAACTATCCCCAAGCAATCAAAGTAAAAACATCGGTTTTGGCCGCTCAAGGAGACGTACAGGCTGCACAAGCTGTTGCAAAGTCGGCGGTGGAAGAATCTCCGCAACGTGCTGCCAATTGGGCAACACTGTCTTATCTTTTGAATTATTCTGGCGCCATTGATGAGTCATCAAAGGCGATGGAACATGCCTTGGAGCTTGATCCCTTGGTATTAATCGCTGAAACAGGCGAAACACCCAATGTCTATCTCTATGCAAATGAATGGGACCGGTTTCTTCAAACCCAGCCACCCTTCGATGCACCTTATTTTAACTTTCAAAGAGCTTACGCTCATTTCAGACTTGGAGATTTAGACAAAGCATTACGCATCACAGAAGCCACTATCAAAAGCGCACCCACGGATCGATATTCGAATTTCGCTGCCGCGCTCAAAGCTATAATTGAAAACGACTTGGAGACGGCACGTCAGACCTTGCAACTCATCAGCAAACAACGGGAAGAAGCCAATCAAGCCGACGGTGAAACTACGTACCGCCAGGCCATCCTGTTTCGGTTAGCCGGAGCGGACACGTTAGCTGTCGAAAACCTGTGGGCTGCTTACCGTCAGAATTTCGTGTGTCCCGAATGCATTCGTCGGGATCCAGCTTGGCGAGAGTTATTCGATGATCCGCGACTAAAGAAATGGCTAGAGGCAACCGATGCAGAACTGTGATCATAGAATTCGCAAATCGTGTTAACCACACGTTAGCATCGACCTGCGCAGGGTGACGATTTGAAACCGAAAGCATCTTATTCTGCAGCGAGTCGTTCAATCCGTATTTTCCAGTCAATACCATAGCCGATAGCATTAGTTTTAGCGAAGTTACCCTGATTGATAGCAATACTTAGGTTTCCATCAGAGTTGATAAAAAGAAGGTTTTCGCCAACGGCCACGGAGCCAAAGGATCGCGCATAAGGCATAGCGCCGGACCAAACTTCCCGAGTGACGTGGGTGATGGTCACTTCGAACTCTTCACCAAACTTTGGACCGATCTGTTCAAACAACGCCCTGTCGATATCGAAGTAGATGTTACCCAGCCTGCCAGTACCACCAGCGACGCGACCTTGGAGCACACCATCTATCAATTCACCTTTTGACGCAGGTAACCTAATGACCTCTGCCTTAAGCAACGGCCCCACTTCCTCAAAACTTATCACCCCCGCCGCCAGTCTGGCACCGGTATAAGAATACACATCTCGCCCATGAAAAGTATGGGACCACTCAGACCCAGAAATACGGTTAACATTCTCGTCAATTTCTCGCACCGCTTTGATGCCGTAGGCTGTGGCCGGACCTGACAACGATCCATTGTCAGGACTGACGAAATACAAGTCGTTTTCCGTCCGAAGCACCACCGACTTTCGAGGTGTACCCACACCCGGGTCAACCACTGACACAAACACCGTACCTGAGGGCCAAGTTTGAGCGTTGTATCGCAAACTTTGGCTCGCGGCTTGAATGTTATACAGAGGAATGAGCGGTCGTACATTGAATATGTCTAAATCCTTGCTCACGCTATAAGCAACACCCGCCATGACCATGCCTGCGAAATCCGCCTGTATCACCAAGGCGTTCTTTTGCTGTGAGTGACCATCTGAATGGGCCAATGAATAGGCAAAAACCAGGACGGTACAACACAGTGTTCTTTTAATGAGTTTCATTCTTGCTCCTTCTCACCATCGGGTATTGCTATGCAGGAGAACCGACACAGGCTAGGATAAGCCAAAGGCGAAGACCCATGAGAATCTCAACCATTGATTGCAAAAAGGCTACAGCCGCTAACGAGCTCGTGGACTCGCTTCGCCAGACTGGTTTTGCAGTTCTTGCCAATCACCCCATCCCGATAGATTGTTTACATGAATTGTACGCCCAATGGAAACTTTTTTTTCTTAGCAAAGATAAGCATCAATTTCACGTTTCTAAGGAACAGTTGTTTGATAGCCAAGCGGGTTATTACCCACCGGAACTATCGGAAACGGCAGTGGGCGCCGAGAAAAAGGATTTAAAGGAGTTTTTTCACGCTCGGCCCAATCACCAGTTGCCAGAAAACGTCGCTGAAATCACCGAAACCTACAGATCACTGGCCTTAGAGCTAGGCGGCACGCTCCTAAAATGGATAGAGTCTGAAGTACCTTCGGCGTTTGACTCGTTGTCTCAAAGTATTACATCGCTGATTTGCCCAGACGCCAGCCTACTCAGGGTTTTGCACTATCCACCCTTGGAAAGCTTAGAAACTGACGCTTTACGCGCCGCACCCCACGAGGATATCAATCTCATTACCATCCTACCGGCGTCAAAAGAATCGGGACTAGAGGTTCAAGACAATCAAGGTGTATGGCATAAGGTATCCACAAACACCCAGCAAATCATTATCAATTGCGGTGACATGTTATCGGAATTGACCGATGGTTGTTTTCCATCAACCACACACAGGGTCATGAACCCAACATACGGTTGAGACAATCAGAGCCGAATTTCTGCGCCCTTTTTCTTGACTCCACGGTTGGACACCCGACTGTCAAATCGGTACACAGCCGGTGAGTATTTGGCGGAGCGGCTACAAGACATTACGAACTAGATTTGCTCTAGCGTTTCTTGAAACAGGCTAAGAAATCTCGTTGCGTCCACGTCAATACATATGTTGCTGACGGAAACAGAACTCCAATGAGGTAAGGCCCAGCTCTTGTCGGGATCCGTTTGAATAGTCTGCCCTGCCGCAACCCCAGACGTGGCCACTCTGACGCGGGCCGGTTGGGTCACAAAGAGTTCAGGAGCGACGAAATACGCGACCGCACTTGAATCATGTACCGGACAAGCAAAAACACCAGTAGTGTTCTTGTGAAACTGAAGGTAAAACCGCGAGACATCGTAGATGAACTGCCCCGCCCTGGAACCTTCACGCAACGCTTGGAAGTAACTTTCATCCATAATGACTTCTTGGGTGACATCCAGTCCTGCGATAGTGAGGCAAAAGCCTGCTCCGAACACTATGTCCGCGGCCAACGGGTCTCCGGCTATATTTGCCTCCGCAACAGGTGACACATTGCCAGTGTGACCGTTAAATCCAAAAGCACCGCCCATAACCACCAGCTGCTTGGTCAACTCCGGCAATCGGGGTTCAAGCGCCAAAGCCATTGCAACATTAGTCAACCTGCCAACAGCAACAATGGAAATTTCCCCGGGGTTGGCGGTCACTAGATCAACTATGGCCTGGGCCGCAGGTACAGTTGAAGCAATCGTAGAGGGTGCCGTAATGGGAATATCCCCCAACCCATTTTTTCCATGCACAAAGTCCGCATAACCCGTCAACGGAGTTTCGCCTAGCGGCGTTGCCACACCTGCGTGCACTGGGACATGAATTCCAAATGTCTCACACACATACAACGCGTTCCGAGTCGTGGCTTCTACGCTGGCGTTGCCAAAAGTTGTTGTGATGGCCTCTAGGGAAGCTAACGGTGAAGCCTGAAGGAACAATAACGCCAGGGCATCATCGATACCGATGTCGGTGTCAAAAATTACTCTCATGGGGAGACCATTCTCTGAGCCAATCGACTGGCGGCTTGCCGATGTCGACTCTTCAGCAATGAAAGATCCAAACCCGGTATTTCGAAATCTTTCACACGCCACTCACCGGCCACCATTAAATGTCGCACACGATGCGCCCCACAAAGCACCAATGCTGCGATCGGATCCCCGGAACCGGAGAATCGCAACTCGTCCAAATCAAAAAATGCCAAGTCAGCGGCCTGGCCCTTAGCAATGGAACCAAGTTCTGGACGCTTGAACAAGCTCGCGCCACCTTTGGTGCCCCAACGCAAAGCATCTTCGTGGGAAACCTGCGCCGCGCCATATCGAATCCTTTGAAGCAAGAATGCCTGTCGCACTTCTTGCATCATATTGGATCCATCATTAGAGGCGGAACCGTCAACACCAAGACCGATGGCACATCCAGCCTCTTCCAATTCCTTCGTTCTACAAATACCTGAGGCGAGCAACATATTGGAGCTGGGGCAGTGGCAAATGGCCACACCAGCGTTGCCCAAAGTTGCGACTTCGGCGTCATCAAAGTGAATGCCGTGAGCAAACCAAACATCATCGGAAACCCAATCAAGGTCCTGCAGATAAGCCAGGGGTCGTTTCCCCACCCGATCTAAACAAAAGGCGTTTTCGTCTTCAGTTTCAGCTAGGTGAGTATGCAGTAACACTTTGTGCTTTCGAGCCAATGCCGCACTATCACGCATCAAATCATCCGTGACAGAAAACGGTGAGCAGGGTGCCACCGCGATTTGTGTCATGGCGTATTTATCCGCCTGGTGAAAAAGACCAATGAGTCTTTCGCTCTCTTCTAAAATCGTGTCGGAATCTTGGACCACGCTATCCGGTGGCAGACCACCCGCAGACTTACCGAGACTCATAGAACCCCGGGTCAATACAACTCGTACACCAAGACGGTTGGCCACTGACACCTGAATATCGATAGCTTGAGAGGTAGCATCGGTAAACAAGTAGTGATGGTCGGACGCCAGTGTACAACCCGACAACATCAGCTCTGCTAACGCCAACTCTGTGGATACTTCGACCGCCTCTTCATCCAATCCTGCCCATACCGGATACAATGCCACTAGCCAAGGAAATAACTCCTTGTTTAAAGCACTGGGAAAAGCCCGGGTCAGGGTCTGATAAAAATGATGATGGCAGTTAATCAGACCAGGTGTTATCACAAGGCCACTGGCATCAAACACTTCATCCACTGAAACACCAGGTTCACCGCCAACGGGTATCAGCTCAGAGATAACGTTGTCTTCAATAACAAATCCACTGACAGCCTCAGAGTTGCCAGTCCACACTGCAGTTGCGTTTTTTATATGAATCTTCAATGGCCGACCCTGAAAAACTAAGCGGGAGTATAACAACTCCACCAAACAGAATCCTGATATGATCATTAGACTGAAAAGCGTTGAACACCGACATGAAAGTACCCGTTGTTGACTTTGCCTCTTATGACAAAAGCGGAACGTCTGCCTATGACGAACTTTGTCAGGCTGTGGACGATGCGTTAACCAATGTTGGATTCATGTCGGTGACCAATCTTGGCGTCGACTCCAAGCTACTAAACACCGTTTTTCAGCGAAGTCTCGCCTTCTTTAAAAGTCCTAAAGATCACAAACGGCGTAGTGCCTACGTGTCGGCCAGTGAAAACTTTGGATATCAGGGTCTACAGGAAGAGAATCTGGACCCTGGGGCACCACCAGATCTAAAAGAAACCTTCACCATGCGTGATGTGTTGAACAAACCACCGCTAGATACCCGCTGGCCGGACGACGAGTTTCGCCAACTTATGCGATCTTTTTACGCCAATTGTTTTGACGCTTCTTTTAAGCTGCAGCGAGTATTTGCAGACGCCCTAAACCTAGACACTGAGTTTTTTGCAAAAAGCCACAGCGGCGAAAACGTTACCCTGCGTTTACTGTATTACCCCTGTTCTGGGGTGGATTCTGTACAAACTGGCCAAATGGGTGCCGGTGCCCACACCGACTACGGTCTTCTGACTCTTCTTTTTCAAGACACCGTTGGTGGACTACAGGTTCAGGATATGCAAAGTAATTGGATAGACGTGGAGTACATCCCGAATGCCATCGTGATTAACTCGGGGGACCTGTTAGAACGCTGGACCAATGGCCGCTATCGTTCGACCTTACATCGTGTGAAACCAAAGATCGGCGCCCGAGAAAGACTCTCTATTGCCATGTTTGTTGACCCGGACAGCGCGACACATGTGGAGGTCTTGGATTGCTGCACCAGTTCAGACAATCCGGCCAAGTATCCGGCAGTGACGGCGGGAGAACATCTACAACAAAAGATCGAAGCCAGTCACAAAGAGCGTTTCACTCGGTGAGCGATTCAACAACAAACACACGCACTACAAGTTTGTTCTCGTACTTAAGTTTAATAATAGCGGCGGCAGCCGCCTATAGCATGTCCACTTTGTTCAGCGCTATGAAGCCCATATTGTTAACGCGCTTCGTAGAGCAAGTGTCCTTTGCAGAATCCCTAGCAGGATTAATCGTTGCGACACCCTTTGTTGGCATCGCACTGTCAGCCTTGATCGTGAAGCCAGTGACACGTCATCTGTCAACGTTTGCTGTTTTCTTGTGCTTCGGCGGATTATTGGTCTTGGCTGAGGCCGTCAGTGCATATGTGTTTCACACTCCGATAGCCGTTTTGACCGCACAGTTAGTGGCCGGTTTGTCCGTGGGCATCCTAATGGGTGCTACGTCGCAACTAATCGCAGTGACAGAAAAACCGGATGAGATTTTTGGCGTGGTGGACATGACAGCGGTATTACTCATGTCCTTTATGGTGGCGGGCCTTGGCAATGCTGTGGGTCGCGGGGGACTTTTCGCCGGCTATTGGGTAGCAGCCGGTATTGCATTGCTCTTTGCAATCTTGCTTTTTGCCTATCGGCGCCCAAACGATGAGGTGCCAGCAGAACGAGCTGCAAAACCCATGGAATTTAGCGTGAAGAACGTAGCAGTGGTGACTATGGGGGTGTTGTTTGTTACTTGCAGCGGATTGGGATTCGCTTTCATGTTCACTCTAGCGCAAAACCTGCAGATGAGTTACGAAACCGCTGGATCCCAAATCGGTATTCTGTTGCTGGTATCTGCAGGGGCTTGTTTACTCGGTGGTTGGTGTAGCGCTAAGTTCGGACCCATACGCCCTCTTGGCTGTGCGTTCATCACTTGCGCCGTTGGCTGGTACATGGCGGTCCACGCCAGCGAACCCATCGTATTTATTGCCGCACTGGTACCCGCGATTTTTTCACTGCAATTTAACTTTCCCATCTTGCTCGCCTTCTCGGGCTCCTTGGACAACACAGGTCAATGGGCTGCTGTAGCAACGCCGTTGCTCACAAGTGGCTTTGCGTGGGCCGCCATTGTCGCGGGCCTAGTTGTTGAAACCTGGGGACTCGAGGCTATCGCGACAGCGACGGGAATTGGGATGTTGGGGTGTTTGGGGTTGCTGGGGGTGGTGGTGAGAACGAAAACCAAAGACTAGAGGACAACTCCAAATTTTCTTCAACGTCATCCTGCCGAAGGCCAGGATCCAGTAATATTCTGCCGCGAAGCGGCTCCTTCGATTAGTTTCAATGGAACTCATGACGCTATTAATCAGCGTCGCTTCGCGACTATTTCTTACTGGATCCTGCCCTTCGGCAGGATGACGGGGAACAAACAACACCAGACACTAGACACCGAACACCAGACACAATTCCTATCACCCATTCAACGCCCCGTAAGTATCCACCTTGTCTAGGAACTCCGCCCTAACACCTTCATCCAACCACGCAACCTCAAAGGCATTGCGTGACAGCTTGAGTATTTCCTCCTTCGTAAAAGCCCCCTCTTCCTGAAGCGCGACAAAGTTGTCGTTCATATAGGCGCGAAAGTACGCGGGGTCATCTGAGTTAATTGTGGCTTTGATGCCTTTGTCTAGCATGTTGCGTATTTCATTGGCGGTCAGGGACTGCACCACAAACCGATTGGACACGGGACAGACAGTTAAACCCAAACCCCTCCTGGAGATTTCTTTGCACATGGTTTCGTCTTCGAGACAGTTGACACCGTGATCAATACGATCAACTTTAATGTCGTTCAGACACTCCCACATGTGAGACACAATATCTTTTTGGTTGACATCACAATGCATGGTCAGCTTAAAACCATGATCTCGCGCTTTTTGAAACACATCTGCAAACTTAATCGGCGGATTGTCCTTTTCATCACTGTCTAGACCGACACCAATTATTCGATTCCTATGGGGTAATGCCATATCCAGGTGTTCCATAGCTGATTCAGCACTCAGATCTCGTAGGAAACACATAATAAGGTTGGACTGGACACCCAGTTTTGTCGCGGCGTCTTGTTGTGCTCGTGAAATACCATTCAACACCACATCAAAATCTACACCTCGACTTGTGTGTGCCTGTGGATCAAAAAATGGTTCTACATATAACACATTGTCCGCCGCTACCCGTTCAAAATACTGATAGGCCAACTCGTAGAAGTCTTGTTCCGTTCGCAGCACGTTCATGGCGGCATAGTAAATTGTCAAAAAC
>JBCCFQ010000075.1:0-9689 GCA_039029655.1 Pseudomonadota bacterium
CAACTTCAACGCAATTGGGTTCCCCGATTATCCGAAGTTTGGATTCGCAACCGATTCCATCAACGTGATGGCTAACCTGTTTGTGCCCTTCCAAGGTGCAGGCATCGGTGTAATCGACAAGCAAGAAGTCATGTCTGGAGGACCTGCTACCATTATTTTCTATGTGTTAGGTCCCACTGAGTTTGGTTTCGTGCCCGGTGATAACGATGGTCCTAAGTTCGACGGTGTAACACCTACGTTCTTTACCAACAACTTCACATCAGGTAGCTCCATTGATGTATGGGAAATCGAGCCTGACTACGGTAGCCCAGCAGATAGCACTATTGCTGAGGTTGCGAATATAGCTGTAGCACCGTTTGATACAGACCTTTGCCCAGCTCCTCGAGAAACTTGTATTCCGCAACCTGGTTCTGGTACAGGAACGTTCCCCAACAACATTCCATTCTTAGAAGCCATTGCCGACCGCATGATGCACAGAGCGCAAATGCGTCACTATAACGGTGGTCGCATGTACGCGATGTTGAATCATACGGTGGATGCTGATGGCACCGGTGTTGCTGGCGTGCGTTGGTATGAAATGAGCAATCCAAGAAACCGTGGATGGCGTCTGAGACGTCAAAACACTTACTCCCCAGATAGCGACAGTCGCTGGATGGGTAGTATTGCGTTGACTAAGTCTGGTACCACTTGCATGGGATACAGCATCTCAAGTCAAACACGCTATCCCAGTATTGGTATAGTTGGACGTCGCGGTCGCGGCAATAGCATGAACACCAACGAAGTCATCGCCTTTGACGGTAATGTAGCGGCTAACGTTCAGCGACAAACGGGTCGATGGGGTGATTACAGCTCAGTGAGCATTGACCCAGTTGATGACACTTGTTGGTTCACAACCGAGTACGCAAAACCAAATTCGTTTATTGGCGAAAGATTTGGTTGGGCTACTCGCATCATCCACTTCACCCCAACACCAGCGGGTGGAGGTATACTGGGACGCTAAACCCTTTCCTAGATGATGCACGTTTGAAAGAGGAGGGTCTCTATGAGACCCTCCTTTTTTTTAGGTTTTAATAATGTATTTGCCACGAGCTTTTTTTACCATTTTCTTCGGGGGAATCATGGCCATGACGCTTCCAGCCTGTGCCTCAGACACTGGGGTTCGCGGTACTGTACTAATGGGACCGATAACGCCTGGTCCCACTCGTCCAAATGCCACTGATGAAGCCCCTGTGGGCGCTACTTTGATGATTTATGGAAAAGACCAAAAGAAAGTTGTGAAAATCGTGTCGGACAAAGACGGAAAGTTTGAGTTGTCTTTGCCTCCAGGTGATTACGTCATCGTGCCCGCGAAGGATACACCGGTGCCTTTTCCTCACACCCAGACAACCCAAGTTGTGGTTCCGACGGACGGCTATGCAGAGGTGACGATTCGCCTCGATACGGGTATGCGTTAAGGGCTATCCAAATCGGTCTTTGCGCAAACTCCCGGATTCAATCGATTTTCGATTTTTTCATGTGAGAACTGGTTCATCCGCGACCTGCCAACTAGGGCACAAAAACTCCCATAGATTACTCATCTACCGCACCTGCGAGAAGTAATTCGCAGTTGCCGTCCTGCTTGGTTCCTACACTGCCATTCGGCTGTGTGAAACCTATGAGTGATTGAAGTGAGAAATTGGTCACATCTTCTTTTGGCGATGTCTTTAACCGCATGTGGTGGCGGTGGGAGCGACCCAGCGCCCGCGTACCAGCAAAGCGCCACGACGCCGAAGACCTGTGTTGACCAACAGGCTTACACGACTCCCATACAAGGTGATGCCAACTCAGACTGGTTCATCACCAACTACTTGGATACCGACCCTACCGAGGGCCAATATTCTGACTATCGAGGTGGCTTTTTCACCTACGACCAGCATAAGGGAACGGACTTTGCACTGCATGATTTTGACCAGATGGACCAGGGAGTCGATGTCTATGCATTGAAGTGTGGCACGGTCACTGCGGTCCATGACGGTGAGTTTGATCGACACATCGAATTCAACGATGAAAAATGGAATTTCGTTGAAGTTTCTCATCCTGATGGGAGTCGTTCGGTTTATGGTCATCTGAAACTCAATAGTCTTACGGTCTCAGTGGGTGACCAGGTGTATGGTGGTGACAAACTAGGTGAGGTAGGAAGCTCTGGTAACTCTACGGGTCCCCATTTACATCTTGAGTTGATTGATGCTAGTGGCGCAATGATAGACCCAATTGCCCGCGGGTATTTGCCAAACGACTACGTGCATGATCCTCTAGTGCTGGACTCAGGCGTGACTAGTGAGGCCGATCCTGCGCTTTATACAAACTTCTTTTTTGCAACACCCGCAGCACTCGATTCTCTATATTCATCGGAAAACGCCATTGTTTGGTTCAAAGTTGTGGGGCTAAAAGACACCGACTCTGTATCCATTTTTGGTTTGGGTCCCTCTGGGCAGCCACAGCCGCTGGGAGGTATGAACACGGCGGAGGATTTTAAAGCCAGCTATTGGTACTGGGATATTGGTCATCTAGAAGCCGGGCAAAACACCCTGGAAATTCAAATTAACAATGTGCCAGTCGCCTCACATACAGTCGAGATTCTATAGGTCTCTCGAACCAAGGCTACTCTCCGTAATCTGACCATCGCTCCCTGACTTTGACAGGTCAACCCGACCCCAACTCATGGTCTACATGAAATACAATGTTTCCTCGGTTGCTTATTAAGCACAGACACTGGGGAGAAACAAGGTGATTGAGACGCTACTGATTTTTGCCATTGGACTAACCGGTGGTTTGGCTGTGGGTACGCAGGCACCCATGGCGGGCGCCATGGCCCAAAGAGTAGGCGGGGCAGCCAGTAGCTTTATTGTTCATCTTGGTGGTGCCGTTGTTTCGCTGGTGCTGCTTTTGTTGAGGCGTGGCGAGGAGATTGGAGAATGGCGTCACCTGCCCTGGTATATGTTGGGTTGTGGGGCTTTTGGGTTAGTGCTCTATCTGTCGCTAAGCCATACCATACCGCGGGTAGGTGCCACTGCGTCCATTGCAATGATTATCGTGGGTCAACTCTTGGCGGGTATGGTCATTGATCACTTTGGTGCCTTTGGGATAGACACCAGGGAGCTGGATCTCAATCGAGCGATTGCCATTGTGTTGTTGCTAGCCGGTGCCTACCTCATGGTGAAATAAGGAATTACTCGCCGTAGTACTTTTTGACGCCCCACCATACTAAGACGCCGCTGGCCACCATAACCAAGCCATACACTATGGCCAGAAACATCTCCCCGCTCATGGCACCAGCTCGCTGCGCAGCACTTGTGTGTTCTCAATGGCTGCCCCGTAGGGTTTCGCATAGAAGACAGCGATCACGATCGCCATGATGGCGCCGGCTGCAATCAAAACTTTTGACCACACCAACGTCTTGGTGACTTCTGCAGGCCGGAGTTCTTCCGACGGTGTTTTATGTAGCCTTTCTCGGAATTGATGTTGATCATCGGTTACTTGGCCGTCTCTGGAAACCAGAACTACAGTGATGAGACTTATGGCTGCTCCAACAAGAATTGGATCCAAATAGACAGGCAAATCAACGGCTCCAGTTAGAGATAAGAGGTTGGTGCCTACGTTTCCAAGAAAGCCAGCTGCCATACCCCAGAACGCGGCGGCTTCTGTGATGCGTTTGCTCCAGATACTCATAAAGGCCACTACTCCCCAACTGGAAGCGAATACTGGACCCGCGAAGTAGGTAATCCAAAAAATGTTGTTGGGTATGACAAGTGCTAGAAAAAGAACCAGTCCACTCACCCCAACCATGATCACTCTGGTGGCAAGTAGTTGTCTTTGAGGATCGCCGGAGTGCAACAAAACATCGTTGCTGATACTAAAACCAACCAGGGATAGAAAAGTAGAAGCCGACGACAGTCCTGCCGCCAAAATGCCAGAGACAAACACTGCACCCGCGACTGTAGGCATTAGATTGCTGGCGACCCATATCATCGTGCTTTCTGGTGGTTCGATGTTTGGGTTGCTGAGGTTCACCGCCGCTGCGCCAAAAGATGTAGCTAGATACATCATGAACATGGCGAGCGCTGCGCCACAGGCAGAGCGAATGACCACATGCTCGCTGCGTGCCATCAAATAGCGACTGGCTTGCCAAGGACACACTGCTACTACGATTCCCCAAGCCACGCCCAGAATCAGTGCCCAGGTTAGTGCATCCATGGGTGTTTGCCAGTTGGATTCCGGACCGACTACACCGTGCCACGAAATGATGCCTGGCTTCTGTTCAAACACAGCTAGCTGTCGCACGGTTTCGAACCAGCCGCCTCCTGCGTCGACAATGTAGTACAAGGCCAACATGGCGACACTGACAAACAGCAAAAACATGATTGTGTCAGTGATGATGATCCCCTTGCTGCCGGAATACAGGGTGAAGCCGGTGTAGCCAAACCAAGCAATGAGAATCGCGTAGTGATAAGGAATACCGCTGATTTGGGTGATGATTAAGGCAATCCCCCAAGTGACCGCCATCAAATAGCCTGATAACGCCACAACAATAGTCAAGCCAGCCAGCTGCTGTAGTCGTTGGCCACCAAAACGTCGTCCAAAAAACTGCGGGACCGTGAGACAACGACTTCGTCTTAGGTAGCGGCCAAAAAAGAGCGCGCCAATGATATAACCCACACAATTGACGCCCGTCATGATGACAATGAGAGGCGCGTGGCCACTGTAGGACATACCCGCTTCGCCCATAAATGCATTGGTGCTCAAGAAACTTGCCACCAAAGTGCCCACGATAAGTAAAGTAGGTGCGTTGCGACCCGCAACGTAATAGTCATCCAAGTGTTTGACTTTACGTCCGGCATACCAACCTACAGCGAGGTAGGTGAGCATGCTGATGGCCAAACCGATAACGAAGCTATTCATTGACTATCGGCCTACCAGCAAAGCATCTTCTACTACTTTTTGTATTTCAGTAACCGCCACAGTTCTGGGGTTTGTTCCAGCTGCGGCATCGTGCATAGCTTTTTTGGCAATGCTTGGTGTGCACTCTAGTGGTACCCCAATGTCTGATAATTTTTTTGGTATGGAAAGCTCATCCAATAGATCACACACTTGGTTGTAAAATCCGTCAAATGTACCTTTTACACCGAGCGCATTGGCCATCTCGGGAACTTTCTTGGATATGTTCGGTTCATTAAATCGCAGTACGGCAGGTAGTGTCACTGCATTGGTCAAACCGTGATGAGTATCGTATTCGGCACCCACCATGTGACTTATCGCGTGAACAAGCCCTAGTCCTTTGAGGAATGAAACACCTGCCAAACAAGCACCTACTTGCATGCCGCCTCGGGCGGTGATGTCACCAGGATTCTCCACGGCTTTGGGTAGGTGGGCGTGAATTAGGGCCAATGCTTCTAGGGCAATACCATCGCACAATGGATGGAAACTGGGCACGCAATACGCTTCAATAGCATGAACCAATGCGTCGATGCCCGTCCAGGCGGTAAGGTTTTGTGGGAGCCCCAGCGTAACTTCAGGGTCCAACAAGGCTAATGAAGGTTTTAGCTTTTCATGCCAGACACAGAACTTCATTCCTTTCTCAGTGTCCGTAACCATCGCCGTGCTTTCTGTTTCGGCACCGGTGCCCGCGGTTGTGGGAATACAGATTAGTCCAGGAAAGGGAGTACTTACCCGCGGGGCAGGTTTGTCGTAGTCAAAGGACCAAAGATCAATTTCATTTCCCGCGGTAAGGCAGATTGCCTTGCCGCCATCCATGCCACTTCCACCTCCGATGGCAATGACGCCGTCGTGTCTTCCCCGACGATAGGCTTCTTTTCCCGAAGTGATCTCATCTTTTCGTGGGTTTGGAGAAATTTCGCTGAACAAGCCAAATTTCAAGCCGACTCTTTCTAGATGATTTTCGGTTGTCTCAATGAACGACAGCTCTTTGCTGCCCTGATCTGTAACGATCAGAGGATTTTTTATGCCAGCATTGCGGCAATGAGTCCCAATCTCCGCCAATCGCCCTGGACCGTAGGCGATTGGTACTGGAAAACTCCAATCGTAAGGAGTGCTTAGGTTGAGCGCGCCCCGTGTCGGCACCGTCCACCTTTTTTCTTATTGGTTTACAATACCATACCGAATCGGACGCGGGTTTTGAACGTTTTGTAGCGTTAATCGTCCTTGGCTAGCTTGTCTTGGGTCCGTAGTTCGAAGTCGCTGGCATCGTGGCGTTCGCGGAGTTGGTGGCTTTCATCGCCCCAGGTTCGATTGACCATTCGCCCCCTTTTGACCGCGGGTCTTTGTGCAATATCATCGGCCCATCGCACGACATGTTGGTAAGACTCGGCTTCGAGAAACTCCACTGCATCATAAATGACCCCTTTGACCAAATTCCCATACCAAGGCCAAATGGCTATGTCCGCGATGGTATAGCTGTCCCCAGCGATGAAGGGTTTGCGTTCAAGCTCCTGGTTGAGAAGATCTAGCTGACGCTTAACTTCCATGGTGAAGCGGTCTATGGCGTACTCAATCTTCGTGGGCGCATAGGTGTAAAAGTGCCCGAACCCGCCGCCAAGAAATGGACCTGCGCCCATTTGCCAAAATAGCCAGGACAGAGTTTCTGTTCGCCCCTGATTGTCTGTGGGTAGGAAATGTCCGAATTTTTCAGCCAGATATACAAGAATCGAGCCTGACTCAAACACCCGAGTTTCTGGATTCGTTGATTTGTCCAGTAGCGCTGGGATCTTCGAGTTCGGATTCACTGCAACGAACCCACTGCCAAACTGGTCTCCGTCACCAATTTTGATCAAATGAGCATCATACTCAGCACCCGTCTCTGCGGCGGCTAAAAGCTCCTCCAACATGATAGTGACTTTTTGCCCGTTGGGTGTGGCCAACGAGTACAGTTGCAGGGGATGTTTTCCAACGGGTAGTTTTTTTTCATGAGTGGCCCCGGCGGTAGGGCGATTTATGGACGCGAAAGTGCCCCCATTGTCTTGCTTCCATTCCCAAACCTCGGGGGGTGTGTACTCGCTGTCTGTGCTCATCGTAGCGTTAAACTCTCTTTTGTAGCATTAATTATTGTGCGTCTAGGTACCGATTCTAAGTTGGCCCAGAAAATCTCGTTTACCCAGCGGCACTCCAGCGCTTCTCATTAAATCGTAAGTAGTTGCAGCGTGAAAATACAAATTGGGTAGAGAAAATGACAAAACAAAATTCTCCGCCGTAAATGGTATCTCGGTGTCGCCGAACTTGAACAACACAGTCTTGCCAATCAGATCGTTGATTGCGGCAGTCTCATATTCCGACAGACTACTGTTTGCGTCTGCGATAAACCCTTGAAAATCATTAAAGTTCATGTCGGGAAGAGATGGTGGGGGGTTGAATTCACCGGCGAATAAACCTTCAACAGAACCCACAGAATGGTGACGAACTGAATTAAGCTGAAACGTCAGGGGTAACATATCGTCGGCAAAGCGTTTTTCTAATAGCGAATTAGGGTCAATGCCGTTTTCTTCACAAAATGTCTTGGACTTGTCTAAGACGTTAGACACGGCACCAAGTACTTGTTTATAGGATTCCGCGCTGATGTCGTATAGATTGATACTCACAATTCTTTCCTTATGGTTTTTGCTGACTGTAGGCATTATAAACCCTGGGCACACTATGGAGGCATCACATGATTCTGGTTCATCATTTACGCATAGGTCGTTCCATTCACACGGTTTGGCTACTAGAGGAATTGGGTATTGACTATGAGTTAAAGATTTATGATCGACAGCCTACAGGGAGAGCGCCTGCAGAATTGCGTGAGGCCCACCCCTTGGGAAAATCCCCGGTGATTGTTGACGGCGACATTACCCTTTCGGAATCTGGTGCCATCACCGCCTATTTGCTGGAGCACTACGATGAGGCCGGTGTGTTTCAGCCAGATCACGATCGACAAAGTCGTGCACAGTGGAATCAGTGGCTTCATTATTCTGAGGGATCCGCGTTTGCGCCTTTGCTGATCAAACTCATACGAAGCCGAGAAGGGGCTGAATCGTCTTTGCTAATTGATCACTTCGCTGCTGGCGAAGTGGCGCTCCATCTGTCCTATATTCAAGACCAATTGGGGGACAAACCTTTCATACTCGGGGAACGTCTAATGGGTCCGGATTTTGGAATCGCGTTCATCTTAAAGATGGCTCAAGGGCTTGGAGAATTAGAAGAGTATTCCCGATTGACAGAATACCTTCAGCGAATGTTGTCACGACCAGCGTTTCAAAGAGCTATGGAACGCACTGGTGGGTAAGTGTAGGAGGATAGCTTGAAGGTTTTTTTGCATAGGTTTCTGATTACGTGGGCAATTTCTCTGGGTTGCTCTTTGGTTGCAAATTCGGCCGAACAGAACGTTCTGGAAGGTTTGTCCGGCGTTTGGAATGGTGAGCTGTATTATTTGGACTACCAATCGGGACAACGTTTTGGCATTCCCATGAGAGTTGAAGCAAGTGTTACCCCAGACGGAGCGACTCTGACTCGAAATGTTACCTACACTGACCCGGGGAATCTGGTCTATGTTGTTAATGTTGTTACTATTACCCAGGAAGGGCAGTTAAAAGAAGCTTTTTTCCGGGATAGTGAAGCGCAAATGCTTAACTACAATATTGATTCACTGAACTATAAAAGTGAATCTAAGTGGACCCTTGTTTACAGTCATGAAGGAACAGACAACAATCGACCAGCAAAAATACGACACACGATACAACGTGATGGGGAAGACCTTACAAGCAGCAAAGAAGTACGCTTCCTAAGCGGTGAACAAAGCAATGGTTTTTTCTTAAGGAATGGCACCGAACTAAGCCTTGAGAAAGAGCGTTAAGTGGACTACTGAAGCAGGTTTTTAGCATCGTGAGGCAGTTGTTCCAGCCAACTCCGCGCCGGTCTGTTTTTCTGATTGCCTAAGTTCAGCGAACCTTTTATTGAGCGGCTGAGCGCCGCGGCAAACAAACGCTGGTAATAAGGGAGATTTTTTTCGTAGATAGGAAGACCCGCTTCGAGGGTTTCATCGGTTTCCAGCCTTTCAACAAAACCATCAAAAAACTGACTGACTGCCTCCGCCACAGGGCCGCCATTTGTCAGATTCTCAGAAGGGGAAATGGACCAGGTGGAATCCTCGTGAAGCGTGCATGTCCCCACAAAGCCAGCAAACTTCTCTGGTTTTTTCCATTCATCTGGTGAAATAAGACTCAGGGTCCACAAGTCGGTCTCATCCCAATACAAGTAGTAGTCTTTGCCAAATGCCGGTTCGAACTTGAATTTAGCCGACAGTATCAACAATGAAGTGAAGTAGTCCGCCAGGACCTGTGGGGAGGGTTTTGCTACAACACCACGAGGTGCACTGTAATCCCAGTCTCTCAGAAAACCGACAACACCTTTTCCCTGAGGGTTGGGCGCCGCGCGCTCCGTAACGGTAGAAGACTTCTTTTGGGTGATTTCTTTGGATCTATCAATGGGCTTCATGTCGTTTCACATAACAGTTTCTAACGTTAAGTATTCGTTAGATAGGACCGCGCGGATTATAGCCGAGAATGTTGCGTGAGTCCGCAGTCTTGGCATTTTACGCTTCATGCACCTGAGCGGTATAGTGGGTTTCGATAGTCTTAGTCAACGACCTTATGAGTACATCACTG
>JBCCFQ010000076.1:0-9640 GCA_039029655.1 Pseudomonadota bacterium
AACTCTTTGGGGTCTTGGTCCAGATTGTAGAGCTCAACTTCACCGGAGCTATGCTCTACATATTTCCACATGGTGCCTTCATTCTCTATCCGTAGTCCGGCCCAGACCGGGTAGTCCTCTAATCGCCATTCTAGATAGCCAAAGTTCTCCAGGAATACTTCGGTGCGCCACGGCGCGTTGGTGTCTTCCAACAGAGGCATGAGATTTTCACCATCACCTCTATTCGGAATTGCTAAGTGCTCATAAATGGTGGCCCCGATATCCAGGTTCGCTGCGACCATCTTTGACTCCTTCCGTGGAGCAATTCCCGGCATGCGAACAATGAACGGTACTTTGATGGATTCTTCGTAGGCCATACCCTTGTCACAGGGTTGTCTGTGCTCGCCGTAGGTCATGCCATTGTCGGAAGTGAATATGAACACGGTCTTGTCTAACAAGCCTTGGGCTTCTACGGCGTCTACAATGGCACCTACAGCCCGATCTACGCTCTGCAGTGTCTCTAACGCTTTGCGAGCGGTCTTGCTGGTACAGTGCCAGCGTATTCCTGGTGATTCATCCCACATCTGCGCCGCTCGCTGAACCCAAGCGGGCTTGTCACTCAAGTCTGGTTCATCAAATCCTTCCGGTTCTTCGAACACATAGTCATCAAACGATCCATCATCTTCGGTTGCCGGGATGAACGGGGCATGGGGCGCATAGAATCCTACCCAAAGAAAAAACGGATCTTCCCCGTAGTTTTGAATGAACTTAATGGCTTCGTCGCGTTGAAAGTCGGTCACATACTGACTTACATCACGCCAGGTTTTATCGACCCGGCCTTGATCGTCTCGTGTCCCGAACGTTACATCCGTCAAGGTAAACCAGTCTCGGACGTTCAGATAACTGTTAGCCGCCACACTATGCCAGCCCACCGGCATCATATTGGGTTCATAACCATGCATGTAGCGACCTACAAAGCCGGTCTTGTATCCGGCGGATCGTAGTCGGGTTGCCAACGTATCGTCATTGTTAAAGTTACGGATGTTGCCGTTAAGCCTTTGATTGGTTAGGACACCCGTGTTGGAGGAGTGGAAACCACCAGACAACATGCTGGCCCTAAATGGGCAGCACTCTGGGTTTGTAGCAAAGGCATTCGTGAACTCCACGCCGCGATCAATCAATTTCTTCTTCAGGATGGGCATGTACTTTGTGGTGTCCCACCGTTGATCGTCAGTCAATAGAACAACGTAGTTAGGCCTTTCGGGGATCTCGCCGATAGGTGGAGGAGGTTCCTCATCTCCTTCTTGCACCACAGGAATTGGCGTGACGATCTCACCAACCGGGACAAAGATCTGAGTGGTTTCTTCAGCAAACGCATACTTAACCTGGGATAACAGCAACAACCAGAACAGGATAGCGACAAACGTAAGCCCCACTGAGAGGCGCACATAGAACAGACGCATGACAACGGCCGCTAATTGAGTAACTGGATGGTTTCAACTGCAGGGACGTTGCCGATACAGCGCGTCGCAAACACTCTGATACGTTTGCCGGTCGCCTTCGCCGAGAGAATCGCAGAATACACCGCACTGAACCCGCCGTGGTTACTGTCTAAGACGACGTTTGAGGGGTTAGGGAAGCCTGAGCACAAATTAGACGTCCATACGCCGTCCGTCTTGTAAACGCGAACGGACCCTTGGCCGTTAATCTGTAGGTATTCAACCAGAACACCTTCGTTGCCTCCTATCCATTCTGCGTGAGCTTGAGACGTCATCAACGCCAACAGTACGAACAACACATTCACAAACTTCAGTCTCATTCCACAATCCTTCTATTTAATTGCACCCACACTCGCCCTAGCGACGAAAGTGCAGCATCAGAGAAAAGCGTCTCAGACTCCATAGTCAAAGTTCGTAATTTTTTTCCTATTAAAAACAGGTGTTAGCAGTTCTGACCCGTCTGGTTGTGAGTTCGTCGCGTTACGGGTCCATTTTTAAACAACTGCTTACCTCGCCAAACGCAACCATAGCCCCAAGAAGAACTACAACCTTTTGTTATGGAGTAGTCAGTCAACTGGTTCGAGAATCTCCTGGAGTCCGATTCCGGACGGTCCGAACAAACATAGGAGACTAGAAACGTGAAAACTCAAAGACTTTTGGCTTGCTTGGTATTTCTTGGTATGACGAATTTTGCCTTCGCGGCAGCGGATGAATGGGTGGGAGGAACGAACGGTACGCAAATTTCCTATATCCAAATGACTGAGGATGGGACGGTACGCATTTATCCCGTCGGCGGCAGTTGGGGTGGTGCGTCATGCTCGGGTCAATCAAATATTCGACTAGATGCATCTTACGGAAGCTCCACTACCCCGTCCGGGTACGAAAAAGTGCTCTCTATATTGATGGCAGCGCTGGTCGGTAAAAAGAAGGTTCAGATTGATACCTCTTGCCCAACTACTGCCTTGATCTTCAAGAGCGTCCGGGTATTCGACTAATTCTGTACTCGGTCGGAGGATATATCGATGAGAATACACAGACTTGAAGCGGCTCTGCTAACGCTTCTTTCAATTTTTTCGTATCAGTACGCGCTTGGCGACACATCTTTCCAAGACTCCAACTATTCGAGTTTCGCTGGAGATTGGAATGGCGACGGCCAAGCTGACTTACTTTTGCGAGGGTCAGACAATGTTGCATTGGTTGGCGTTACGGCGCCGGTGCCTATTCGAATCGGCCTCGATGCCGAATCGATAGTCGTCATTTCGCAATCAGATGGAAGCTACGATATTGACTATGATCCAACGGTGGATGTCTTGAACGACCCAATTTGGACAATAAGTACTCATGAGCTCTTGTTTGGTGACGTCTCGGGGGACGGAATCGAAGAGATGGTTGTACGCGCAACAGAACGAGATAGCATATCCTTTCTCTTCTCTACTCCGTCGGTCGGATCAGATCCAGTATTGGCGCAAAATCTGTCCGCCGATGTCGTAGGAATCGATTTAGGTTCAGACAACATTGATCTGAGTCTCGTTGATTCCAACAATGATGGATTACTTGATATGGAGCTGACGGACGATGGTGAGTTAGTGGCAATTCTCTTTGGAAACAACAACGCAATGTTCGCGTTTCCGGAGATTGGATCTCTAAGTGCGCAAATGCTATTTGAGTACGAAGTACGCACCGGCGACTTCGATGGAAATGGTTACCAGGACATCCTTTTAGAACGCTTGAGTTCGGGATCCGTAGATGGTTCGCTTCAGACAACGATCTTGGAACAAGACGCCTCGGGTTTTACTCCAGTTGAGCCAACTTCCAGCGAGTTGAACACTGCTAGAGGCTTTCCGCAAAATCAAGACGTAGAGGTAATGTCGACCGATCAGAATTTTGATGGGTGGGCTGACGCAATATTGACCGGCATCGGAAGTTTATCCACTGCAAACGTCAATGAATTGATAGTTTACCCATCAGGCATACCTGGAATCGCCGGTCCCGTAGGTGTGCAGCCGGTTGATGAGACCTTCAAGGAATTTTTTGGCAATCTAGAGGAGTACCGTGAGAATCCAAACTTTTTCGCTGATAATCTCAATGTTGAACTAAGACCCGTGTTTGTAACTTCGGTAGAGTGCGAAAGCGACGCACCTAACATCATAATATTTAGAAGCTGTCGATTTGTTAGCACGCTGGCTGGCTTTGTTCCCCAGCTCGCTGGAGATGGTTTCCTGCAAGAAGCATTTCAAGCGGTCATCAAGATAAATGAGATTTGGGCGAATGAAGACTTTGGTCCGGCGCGTTGGAAGGAACTCTCGGATTTGTTCAAAGATATAATTGGGGTGCCCTCGTATGGATTTCGTCCAGATGGAAGCTGGCTACCGACCAACCTTACGATTTTTGATACGCTCCAAGATCATCTGGAGGAGGCGAACGTAAGACTCACGTTCGCCTACTTTCCCGGACCAGACGATGATGGAACCACCCCGGCTGCGAGTTGGCCAAGGCACATGTATGACGTCAATACGTCAATATGTGATACGACTGCTAATACGTCAGTAGAACTCGTGGATCTAGGTCTCGCAACTTTTTCAGCACAAATAGCACCGGCTGAGTGTACACTACAAAACGTTTATTGCTGGGCGAAGAAAAACCCCGCACCTCGGCAGTATAGAAGCGTTAGGCACCGCACGGTGAAGGACGGCGAGCGCAGCATACTTTGGTACAATAATCCGATAGCGACTTTTCTGTTTCCATCGAGCCACGTGCTGAGCAATAGCACCCTCCCTGGCCATATCTTTCATGACCCGGATGCGACGAGCGACACTTGTGGTGAATTCGCGACTTGGCAACAGCTAAAGCAGGTCCATCCAAGATGTTCATTTGTTCATCGAGACGTTTCGACCCAGGCATCGGATGTGGTAATCTCCACTCGTGGAGAAGGTCACAATGCCAACCTACTACTCGTCGCGGCGAACGAGGAAATCGGGGAAAGAACGTTTTCAGGCATAGACCGCTGGATTAGGCGCCGGCTGGCCAAAGAAGGAAGTTGTACTGACGATGTATTTTAGGGACTGGGGCGGCCGCGTAGGCGTGGCCGCCCTAATGATAGCTCTCTTGTGTAGTTGTGACGAGCAAGTCGCTAAGCACTTAGTGTTTGGTACAACCGTTCCGGATGCTAGACTAAGAGTCACTTTCAGTCAGCCGCTCCAAAGAACCGAGGTGTATCGGCGACTTCAAGTGTCGATGTCGGGGGCAGGTTTTCCAAGCTTTAGAGGTGAGAGACCGGTGGAAGGAGAATCTTCTGTTGGTGCCACCCATTGGGTATGGCATCCAACAGAAGAGAGCAACTATGTCGACGATGATTACTCCATTGGAACAACTTGGCGAGAGGAAACGAATCTTCCTTCCGGATTCGAATTCAGGTTCTATCAGGGAGGCACGCATGGCTTCGAGAATGAAGAATGGTTGCTGTTCTTCAAATTCAAAGATGAGTATCTTCCTTCCGCTTTTCCCGATGCTTTGATCGAAGTGACACGGCATCCAGCCGAAAACACAGAACTTTCCAAGCTTGCCGACATCACTAAGTCAACAGGTATTCCGGTTCCTGAATACGTAAAGGAGCGTTTCTTCGAATTGACCGGCGAGACGCTCAATTAGTGTAAGGGCTGCGATTGTGGAACGAGTTTCCGTTGCCGACGTGGTTAGATGAAGCAGCGGACCGCCGGAACCCTCTTGCACAAGTTTCCGAGCAAGAACGCGGTCCTAGACAAACGAAGCCAAAGCTAAATAATCAGATGGGCCAAACATCCTAACGTGACGCCGAAAAACACTACGACCCGAGTCGGGTAATCCTTGCGCCCGATCATCGTTCCCGCTAGCCACAATATGAAGATGAGTAAGAGTGTGTCCACTGTGAATGTCAGGTCTTGTTTAAAGCCGCTTGCGTGATCCGTTCGCACTCATCCAAAACAATGTCCATCAACTGCAGAATTGTGTGACGTTGATAGCCGGCTTCATTACTAAGTGCTGAGCTTTCATCCTGCATGAAGATAGTGTCGGCGATTGCCTTTATGCGGGCCGCAGATCGGCAGATCTTGTCGGAGGCCAATGGCGGTTCATTCATCCGGTCTCTCCTCGTCATCGGTAAGATCCTGACAACAGTCCAAGATCTCATCAGCGCGTTGATGAATGGTGTTGATAAACGTTGCTGTGACTGAATACTCGCTTGCAGGTGAGTCGCCTATGTACTCGAACCACTGAGTTCCCATATCGGAGTGCGTCCTCATCAGCTTTTGATAAGTGTCGGCCAATTGGCAAATTAGGACAGCGGATCGGTGGATTTTCTTTTGAATACTGATACCCGTCATGCTGCTTCCTCCTTTTTGTGTTTGGCGTTCCACCACGCGTCCATGAGATTCCTGGTAGCGTCTATCGAGCGAATCAGGGCCATTGAGGTGGCTTCAATTTCGCTGCGGCTCAAGTCGTTAGGCGCAGAGTGGAATAGCACTCCGGCTAAGCCTCTAATTCTCGGCAACAAAAGGTCCATTGCGTCGCTCAAACCAAGGTCCGTCGGAAGGTGTTGCGACCACTCTGGGGTATTTTGAGCATTGCTTAGAAGCGCGATCTCGTCGGTCAGGTAAGCGACTGCGCCCCAGTAGTCAGTATTACTCATGCCAACGTCTGCCGCAGATTTGATGGATTCTCCGATGTGGCGCAGGTCTGAAAGTTTGCTCAGGTCTTTCTCAGTCATGCGGCATTCTCCATTTTGGATAGTCTGCGCCGGTAGTCAATTTCCTCGGTTACGTCGTGTGCGCAGTCGCAGGCCTTCTTCAGTAGGACGTTTTCGATAGTCATTTGATCTGGGTACTCTCGATTCTTGTATAAGTATTCCAGAGCGGCCCAGGCGAAATGAGATTTCTCCCAAAGATCGAAATCTGGCACCAGCAGGTCAGGGGCGACAGGTCTTCTGTCCTTCAGGCTAGCTTGCCGTTTGTGGATTTCCTCAAGTAATTTGTCTTGCTCATCAGTCGTCATGCTGCGTCCTCCTTTCGTTGATCTTCAAGGCGCCTAGCAGCTTCCCGACCTCTCTCGAATGCAGCGTCCATCCGTAGCTTTTTCAAGAACTCATGGACATCGTCGTCGTCCCAGAAGCTCGCCAGTTCTTCTTTAACCGACTCAGCCAGTGCAGCGATTCGATTGAACATGGTTCGAAGCATGGCCTCATCCGTGATGAGCTCCTGAAACTCCGGGGTTAGTGAGTTGTATTCCTTGGCCAAGACCCAAATGCGATGGATCGCTTTGTTAGCGTTGAGGAGGTGACTATCTGCTACATCAGGCATAAATTCTTCTCCGGTTCTGATTGGAGGAAACCGGAGCATTGATGGCTCAGAGAAGTCTGTTAGAATTCCGCCTCAGCCATTCACCGGCACCTGCCATGTCGGTTTATGGTTGGAGTCGATGCGGTGCTATCACCACCTCACCGGCTCGTTTATCCTCAGACGATTTGGGGGTAAGTGTGGGGGTAACTCTGCAGGCTTGAAATTCTAACTATATGTAAAGAATAAGAATTTCATGGTTCGTAGATTCCGTCCCTAGCCTCCATTCTGGGAGATTGATCTCCTCTAAGGCGCTATCTCAATCTCATAGATCCTACGAAAGTATTCCTTTTGTGGTTTGTGGGGCAGGGTACGCTGTCCATTGACCTCCAGCGTTACACTATAGGTTCCTGCGGTGTTTGGTGTGCCAATGACTTGCCCACCAGGCAGGAGCGTAAGCCCAGGTGGCACACTCCCGTCAATGACTTTCCATGAGTAGGGTGGGGAACCGCCCCAAGCTTGGGGGGTGAACGTGTAGGATTGATTCAGCTCACCAGAGGGCGCCTTGTCAGTGATGATGGCGATGCCCTTTTGTTGTGCAACTTTGTTACTTAAGGTTGATATCAAACCTGCGTGCTGAGCTTCAAGATGTAGGCTTTCGAGTTCTTTGGGGTCCTGGTCTAGGTTGTAGAGTTCAATTTCTCCGGAACTGTGTTCCACGTATTTCCACATGGTGCCTTGTTCTTGAATGCGTAGACCTGCCCATACGGGATAGTCTTCTAGTCGCCATTCTAGGTAACCAAAGTTCTCCAAGAACACTTGGGTTCGCCAGGGTGCGGCACTGTCTTCTAGCAAAGGCATTAAGTTCGCACCGTCGCCGTTGTTAGGAATGCCTAGGTGCTCATAAATGGTTGCGCCTATATCCAAGTTGGCGGCCACCATCTTTGACTCTTTCCGTGGAGCGATGCCCGGCATGCGAACAATAAACGGCACTTTGATGGACTCTTCATAGGCCATACCCTTGTCACAGGGTTGGCGATGTTCTCCGTAGGTCATTCCGTTGTCTGATGTGAAGATAAAAACGGTCTTGTCCAATAGACCCTGTGCTTCCACTGCATCAACGATTGCCCCCACGGCACGATCCACACTTTGCAAAGTCTCCAATGACTTTCGGGCGGTCTTGCTGGTGCAATGCCAACGGATGCCGGGGGATTCGTCCCACAGTTCAGCAGCTCGTTGCACCCACTGAGGTTTGTCGCTTAAGTCAGGTTCGTCAAACCCTTCAGGTTCTTCAAACACGTAGTCATCAAATGTTCCATCATCTTGGGTGTCGGGTATGAAGGGGGCGTGGGGTGCATAAAAGCCCACCCAAAGAAAGAACGGGTCCTCACCGTAGTTCTCAATAAACTTGATGGCTTCATCACGCTGAAAGTTCGTCACGTACTGGTCCACATCCCGCCAGGTCTTATCCACGACACCTTCATCATCCCGTGTACCAAAGGTTACATCGGTGAGCGTGAACCAATCTCTGATGTTGAGATAACTGTTGGAGGCCACGCTGTGCCAGCCCACCGGCATCATGTTGGGTTCATAGCCGTGCATGTAGCGACCTACGAAGCCAGTCTTGTAACCGGCTCCCCTCAGTCGTGTGGCTAATGTGTCGTCGTTATTGAAATTGCGAATGTTACCGTTGAGTTTTTCATTTCTGAGTACACCGGTGTTGGACGAGTGATAGCCACCGGCAAGCATGCTGGCCCGAAACGGGCAGCACTCAGGGTTAGTAGCAAACGCATTGGTGAATTCCACACCTCGGTCAATGAGCTTTTTCTTCAAGATAGGCATGTAGTCGGTGGTGTCCCACCTTTGGTCATCAGTCAACAACACAATGTAGTTGGGCGTCTCCGGGATTTCGCCAATGGGAGGCGGGGGTTCCTCGTCTTCAACCGCTTGACCCACGGGGATAGGGGTGACGATTTCTCCCACCGGCACAAAGATCTGGGTTTCTTCACTGGCAAGCGCATTTTGTGCTTGAGCGAACAGAAAAAGCCAAAGCAAGGCGTACCAAAGCTGTGGCCCTGAGCTTGGGCCTGCACTCGTGTTCAACATTGGAATGAACTAGTTTAAGAGTTGAATGGTTTCGACAGCGGGTACGTTGCCAATACAACGTGTTGCGTAGATTCGAATGCGTTTTTCCGTGGCCTTGGCACTGAGTATGGCCGAATAAATGGCATTGAATCCTTTGTGGTTGCTGTCGAGTAAAACGTTGCTTGGGTTGGGGTAGCCGGCGCACAACTGGGTTGTCCAAGTGCCAGCATCAATGTAAATTCGTACTGAGCCTTGATGATTGATTTGCAGGTGATCCACCAAAGCTCCATCATTGCTACCGATCCATTCGGCGGACGCGAGATTAGAAAAAAACAATAAAAAACAAAAACAAACAGCTCGCATTTACAAAACTCCCTTCAAAACATCTTGTAACTTCCAGAATTAACATGTTGTTGCAATGGAAGAAGATCGTCTATACGAAAAATTCGTATTTTTCGTTTTTAGCCTCTCGTTATGTTGACTGGTGTTGTTACGGCCACATAAACTCGCTGGCGTTTTTGTGTCATCAAGTAAGGAGTAGCTGTGTTGGCGAAACCCAAATATCACTTTGTTGTTTGAACGGCGTTCCTTTACTTAAGTTTTAATCAGGACAAAATTGTCCTTGTCTTGCAGTAAATACCACCAGGCTAACGTGCAATGCCCAAGGAGATCAGCATTGTGCGATAGTTCAAGCCATGGAAGCACTGGTCCATAGGACGGACGCCGTGAAAATAAACCTCACCCTAATCGACGGTTCTAAACGGTTTTTAG
>JBCCFQ010000077.1:0-9630 GCA_039029655.1 Pseudomonadota bacterium
CCAGGATCCAGTCAATACTTGCCGCGAAGCGGCGCCTTCGATAGCGAGGGGGCGCAAACTTTACTCTATTAATCTGTGTCGCTTTCGCGACTCTTTCTTACTGGGTCCTGGGCCTACGGCCCAGGATGACAGAAACCAATCACTTTGTAGCGGCCAATCTACTTCCGTCTTATCTGCTCAATAAGCCCTTGCGCCGCCTCCTCCACAAGATCCAACACCTTCTCAAACCCGGAAGGACCACCGAAATACGGGTCCGGCACCTCCGTGTAATCCGACTCCGGAGCAAAGCTCATAAACAAAGATACTTTGCTTTGATACTCCGTTGGGCAACGCTCTATGAGCTTGTCCAGGTTGTCTGCGTCCATGCCGATAATGTAGTCAAAATTTCTAAAGTCATCATCCATGAGAATACGGGCTCTTTGTTTACTCAGATCCACACCTCGACGCTCAGCGGCCGTTTGGGCTCGGCGATCCGGTGGTTCTTTACGGTGATAGGCGTGGGTCCCCGCGGAATCAACGGTAATGTCATGGTTGGGCAACTGCTCCGAGGCCATTTTTCTAAATACGCCCTCAGCAGTCGGGGAGCGGCAGATGTTGCCCATGCAAACAAACAGTACTTTCATGGATGTCGATGTGCCCTTCTAAGGATTGCAAGGCATCTTTGCGTTTCGCCAGTCATTAGTCAATGCTCGAAGTTGCATGGATCACCCAACCATCAGGAAAGGCCAACCTGAATCACAGCAATCCCTGGGGATTTCTCTTTTGGCGTATTGACCAATGCATCAACGGATTGCTCTAACGAAATACGTTCCCCAACCAGCTTTTCAGGTTGAAGCTTTCCAGCTTGAATCATTTCCATCATCTGTGGGTACCGATGGGCCTGCATGCCGTGACTGCCCAAAATTTCCAGTTCCCAGGCGACCACTCGATCCCAGGGTATTGGCGACGCCAAATGGTCACCGGTCATCAAGCCAATTTGTACGTGCTTTCCCCGACGACGAAGACAACTAATGGCCGATTGCGAAGTGGTGGAGTGACCTAAGGCGTCAACTGAAATGTGGACACCTCCGCCACTCAAGGCTTCTATTGCTTCGGCAACTGCAAGTTGCGACATACCCCGGCAATTTAACGTGACGTCAGCACCACATGACTCTGCCAGCGCCAAAATTGAATCGTCGATGTCCACTGCCACCACTCTAGCGTCGAAAGCATGAGCAATCATAGTGGCAGCAAGACCCACACCTCCGCAGCCAAACACCGCCACCCATTGACCTGGAGCGACTTGCCCCTGATCAACGATGCCTCTAAACGACGTCGCAAAACGACAACCAAGACTGGCCGCAGTGATGAAGTCAATGGTATCGGGTAGGCGAATTAGATTGGCATCAGCGTATCGAAGCGCAACCAACTCGGCGAAGGATCCCCAGCCAGTAAACCCGGGTTGAAACTGATGTCGGCAAACATGCTGGTCCCCCGCGTCGCACTCCGCACAGGCGTTGCATCCACAGACAAAGGGTACGGTGACTCGATCACCGGCCTTGAAACGATTCACGTCTCTCCCAGTCGCGACTACAACACCAGACAACTCATGACCAGGCACATGGGGCAGAACGATATCCTTGTCATGCCCCATCCATCCATGCCAGTCACTACGACAAACTCCACTGGCTTTGACCTCCACCACAACGCCGTCTGGCGCCGGGGTAGGATCGGGTAGGGTCTCTATCGTCGGGCGCTTTTTGAATTGTTCGTAGTAAACCGCTTTCATTATGCACGCAATGTCAGTTTACACACGCTAAGTTCGTTAAGTGCCTACTGTATCCAGACCTAGGGTATCCCGCCAATGTCCCATGGCTGTCTGCAACTCTCCCAGTAGACGACCGCTGAGAGGGCGCTCCCTCACCATCATGTAGGCTCGGTTCACCGAGGGAAACTGTTTCATGATTTGATCTGCCGTATCGAGACCGTAAACCACCCACACCGCCATGTGGAGATCTACTACACTGAGCCTATCCCCTAAGTGATAGGGGCCGTGATCACTTAGATACTCTTCGAGAATTTGCCAACGATCCAAAGCCATATCTCTCGCGGCTGTTCTAACCGCATCCACATGGGATTCGCTGGTGGAAAATCGGGCCGGATAAAAATAGCGCTTAGTCGGCACTACTATGTCATTGGTATGGTAAAAAAGTTTACTCCAAAACATGGCACGAGCTGGATCACCCGACGGTGGCATGAACTGATCAAGCTCAAAACGCTCGCACAAATATACCAAGATGGCCGCGTTCTCATGAAGCATTTCACCTTCGGGTGTCATGAGCGCCGGGACAAAACCCGCTGGATTCAATCTTAGGAATTCTTGGGCTTGGTTTTCCTGCTTGGTGATATCGACTCTTCTTAACTCGTAAGGAATTTCTGCTTCAGCAAGCAACATCTCGACCACGACCGATTGACTCGGAATACCGCCGTAAAGAATGTGCTTCCCGGTCATTATTTGCCACTCTTAAAATGTTCTGCGGATTGGTTAAAAAGAAGTTTATTGTTTTCGGCGTTCTGGCCATCATTTTGTTTGTCTTTCAATAGGTTGATGGCTCGACGTACGGCTGGCCTTGTTTTGATGCGTCCACGCCAAGCTGTCACGTTGGGAAACTCATCCAATGACGCAGTTAGTGGCTTCGCAATAAAAGCCCAAGGAAACGCAATCATGTCAGCAATGCTGTATTCACTAAGTATGTAATCTTGGTTGCTCAAACGTCGTTCTAAAACAGCAAGATTTCTTTCGTATTCTCCTTTGTAGCGTTGCAGGCCATATTCTTGGCCCTCCGGTGCATAATTCACGAAGTGACTGAGCTGCCCACCCATGGGTCCCTGATTACCCACTTGCCAAAACAACCACTCCAGCATCTCCTTCCTACCCAATGGGTCAGTGGGCGCGAACTTGCCGGTTTTGTCGGCCAGATAAATCAAGATAGCACCACTTTCAAAAACGCTGATTGACTCACCCTCAACGTCATGGTCAATAATGGCAGGCATTTTTGCGTTCGGACTAATGGCAAGAAACTCGGGCTTGAATTGATCACCCTGACCCAAGCGGACGCGCTTTAGGGTGTAATCCAGTCCACACTCTTCAAGCATAATGGCAACTTTCCAGCCATTGGGTGTAGGCGCGTAGTAAAAGTCCATCATCAGCTTCCCTCGGGGTCAGACACAATGGCCACCTTAGTACGGATCAGTTCGTCTATTTCACTGTGTTCCAAGCCCAATTCTGATAGCAACTCTTTTGTGTGTTCCGCAAATCCTGGTGCCGGGCGACTTTGTTCGGCCTTGTTACTGGAAAACACTGCGGGGGTTCGGGTCTGACGCAAACGGCCGGCCTGTGGATGTTCCACTTCGATAAGAATTTCATTCGCCTTCACCTGGGCGTGTCGTATCACTTCTCGTCGGGCCAATACCGGAGCACAAGGAACGTCAGACACTTGCAGTTTTTCCAACCACTCTGCGGTAGTGCCCTGTTTAAGCGCCTCCTGAGTGAGAGCCAACCTTTCGTTCTTGTGAATCTCCAGTCCGGCGGTGTCTTGAAAGCGTTCATCTTCTAACCACTCGGGTCTATTGACCGCTTTTGCAAGAGCCACCCACTCAGTGTGACGCATAATCGCCACACTCATGTAACTATCTTTGGTTTCGTAAATAAGATCTATAAAACTCTGAGCAACTTCACTTTCCAATTCATCGCCGACAAAGGTATGACCACCCATGTCGGAACTCCAAAGAAAGTGCAGGACGGTATCCAGCATAGACAAACGAATCTCTTCGCCACGACCTGACTTGTGTCTGGCGAGTAGAGACGCGCAAATGGCCTGGGCCGCAGTAAAGCCCGTGAGTTTGTCAGGCAAAATAGTTCGAACAAGTCGTGGTCGATGCTCATCGGATCCCGCCTGCACAGTGGTGAGCCCCGACAATGATTGAATCAGTGGATCAAATACTCGTTTACCTGCGTAGGGACCATTAAACCCAAACCCACTAATGGACATATAAACCAAGCCAGGATTAATATCTGCCATGGCCTCATAGCCAATTCCCATTCGATCTGCGACACCCGGTCGAAAATTCTGAACCAACACATCCGCCGTCTCTATCAAGCGCGTTAAAATCTCCACACCTTGCTCGGTCTTCAAATCTAGAGAGATGGAGCGTTTGTTACGGTTGTTGTTCAGAAATGAAGCGGAAAATCCACCACGACGAGTGGCGACGTGTCTTGAAAAGTCGCCACCGTTGGGTATCTCGACTTTGATCACCTCCGCCCCCTGATCCGCCAAAATCATGGTTGCCAAAGGACCAGATATCATGGTGGTGAGATCTATGATTTTGTATCCGCTGAGGGGACCGGGCATTACAAACTCTATTGATTTTGACTGTGTAAGACTTGTCTGACTTGTTCTAAATCTTCTTTGTTATCGACACCAGGCATTGGGATTTCTACGGACTCTGCCACGCTGATCTCAATTCCCAACCACAGGGCACGAAGTTGTTCCAATCGTTCCAGCGTTTCCCAAGCACAGGGTGGGGTACGAGACAACTGTATTAAGCTGGCGACGCGATAAGCATAAAGCCCGATGTGACGTTGCGCGGACTGATGATTTGTCTGGGACAGCAACCCTTCCGGAGCAGAATCCCGATTCCATGGAATGGGGCATCGACTAAAACAAATGGCTTGCTGCCGCTGATCGCTGACGACTTTAACTACATCAGTATTCAGAAACTCTTCCACAGAAGTCACCGGCGTGGATAGGGTTGCCAAACCAGCTTCTTGATTGTTTTCCAGCAGATCTGCCACTTGAAGAATCAACTGGGGTGGCAACATGGGTTCGTCACCTTGCACATTGACAACAATATCTTGCAACGACCAGCCAAAAATTTGGGCGACTTCCGCGACCCGATCTGTACCTGACTGATGATCAGCACGGGTCATACAAACAGTCGCGCCAAAACCCTCTGCAGCATCCTGTATACGAGTGTCATCTGTAGCAATCACCACGTCTGTGGCACCGCTTCTTTTTGCCTGCTCATAAACATGTTGAATCATGGGTTTGCCGCAAATGTCCACGAGGGGTTTACCCGGCAATCGCGTGGACGCGTATCGGGCCGGAATTACGACAAAGAATTTAGGACTCTTGCCTAGCATTAGCCTTTGCGAATCGTTGACTTAGAGTATCTAGTAACACATTTGCGTCATTTTGGGCAAAACTCGGTTCCAATGGTACATACCAATGTCGCGCATCGGCAAATTGGCGACATTTTACGGCATCCTTCTCAGTCATTAGCACCGGGTAATTGTCGCTAAAGCATATGTCACCCTTCTCATACCCGTGGTGATCTGGATGAACATGCTGGATGATTTCTAACCCCGCTTTCTCCAGCTGTCCGAAGAAGCGGTCCGGGTTGCCAATTCCAGCTACGGCGTGTACTGGAGTGGCATTGAATAACTCCACAGGTTTTGGATCACCGCCATGGATGGGTAAAGCAGGAAGCTGGCGTAGCTTCATGGATAGGTGATGAGGCTCTGTGGCAGTACCATTGATGACCACCACATCCACTTCAGACAAACGGGACACCGGTTCCCTCAATGGCCCGGCGGGCAAAAGCAAACCATTGCCAAACTGTCGCTCACCGTCCACCACCGCAATTTCGCAGTCCCGATGTAATCGATAATGCTGTAGACCATCATCCGCGACGATAGCGTTTACTCCTTCCGCTATGAGTAACTCCCCCGCTGCGATTCGGTCCGGCCCCGCTGCCACGGGACAGCCACATCGGGATGCGAGCATGACCGGTTCATCCCCCACCATTTTGGGGTCGCTGGTCGAAGTGACTTTTTGGGGCCAACTGTCCGCCGCCCCACGATAGCCGCGACTAACAATACCGGGGCGATAGCCCTTGCGACGCAGTTCGGTAACCAACCAAACCACCAAAGGTGTTTTGCCCGTTCCCCCTGCGGTGATGTTTCCGACAACCACTACCGGAGCCGCCAAAGTCTCAGTAGTCGCCTTTCCCGCAAGGAACTTTGCTCTTCGGCGTTTAACGATAAAGCCGTATAGCAACGACAGCGGCGCAATCAACCACTTGGCAGCACCACCTTGATACCAAATTTTTGTTACCCAACGCTCCAATAGGACAGTCTCAGATTATGCGTCATCACGAAATTGCATCCGATGCAGCATGGCATAATGACCGCCCTTGGCCAATAGATCTTTGTGGGAGCCAGCTTCTAACAATCTGCCTTGATCTAAAACAACGATTTTGTCTGCATTTTCAATGGTAGACAGACGGTGAGCGATGACCAAAGTGGTTCTATTTTGCATCAAGACCTCTAGCGCGCTTTGAATCGCGCGCTCGGACTCAGAGTCTAGGGCCGACGTGGCTTCGTCAAGTATCAAGATGGGCGCGTTTTTGAGGAGCGCTCGTGCAATGGCGATTCGTTGCCTCTGACCACCCGACAACAACACGCCACGATCTCCTACCAATGTATCTAGTCCTTTGGGCAGATCGTTGACAAACTCCATCACATGAGCCGCCTCAGCGGCGGCAACGATATCTTCTACCTTTGCGTTCTGCTGATTGCCATAGGCGATGTTTCTGGCAATGGTGTCGTTGAACAACACAACGTCCTGACTTACCAGTGCAATCTGTGCCCGTAGATCCGCCAGTCGGAACTCCAAATAGTTTTGACCGTCCAGATGGATCTCTCCATCCGTAGGCTCATAAAAGCGTGGCAGTAAGCTAACCAACGTGGATTTTCCACTGCCAGAACGCCCAACGATGGCCACGCTCTCACCTGCAGACACAGTCAGATTAAATCCGCTGAGTACGGGTGCATTCTCAGTTGTGTAGCTAAATCCAACGTTGCTGAACGTCAGATCACCGCGACATCGCCCGTCGATGGATAAGCCTGAGTCAGGCTCAATGGTCTCATCCAACAAATCAAACACACTTCCACTGGCTGCCACAGCTTTCTGGATGGTGGCATTTATGTCGGTCAACCTTTTTAGCGGAGCCATTAATAACAACATTGCCGCCAAGAAGGTACCAAACTCCCCGGCTGTCATGGGCTCGCTAAACGGGCTACCCTGGGTCGCAAAATACACAATGGTTGCTATCGCTACACCGGCGATAAACTGTATCACCGGCATACTGCCCGCATGAGTACCGGCAAATCGGATTCTTAACTTGCGATTGGACTCATTGAGTTCGGTGAAACCCTCGCGCTCGTAATCCTCACCACCGAAAACCTTGATGACACGATGACCCGAAACAGCCTCTTCCGCAATTTTCGTTAGGTCACCCATGGAGTCTTGGATCCGATCGCTGTATCGACGAAAACGTTTACCCACCCACTTGACCAACCAGCCAATAATGGGCGCCGTAATTAACACAAAGATGCTAAGAAACGGTTGCTGATAGAGCATCACAGCAAGCAAGAACAAAATGGTTAGTGAATCTCTAATTAATACCGTGACAGATCGCGTAGCGGCTTCCGCGACCTGTTCTATGTTGAAGGTCAATTTCGAAATCAGCACTCCGGTTGACTCGTTATCATAGAACGTGGTTGGCAAACGTAAGTAGTGCTCAAAGACTTGGGCACGCATGGTCCGTATAACTGTGTAACCCAACCACTGCATACCAAATACGGAAAAGAACCCACCGAGACCACGAATAACAAACAACAACACCAACAAGAATGGGAGAGTACGAATGGCGTCGGGATCGTTTTTGACGAATCCATCGTCGAGCATGGGCTGGGTCAGCATTGCCAACCCGGCATCAGTTGCGGCATAAACTACCATTCCGAACAAGGATAAGATCCACACACCCTTGTATTCAAAACTGTAGCTCAGAAGCCGGCGATAAACGCTGCTTGCCTTTTGACTCATTAAGACACTTATGTGCTGCTAATCTGCAGACTTTGTTGTTGCAATACTAATATTAACAAACCCCATACTTCCGACGACATCCATGGCCGTCACTACGTTTTGATGGGGTGTGTTTGCGTCCGCTCGTATAGTCAATCCTTGACTACGATTGTCGCCAGCGACCTTTTCTAGTGCTCTTTGCAAACCATCGCGTTGAGAACTCAATAGCGCTTGACCATTTACCAAGAAACGACCATCGGCTGTAATCGTGATCTCTACCGGCTGATCTTCAGTGGCCGGCGCGTTTTCCGTTGCTTGGGGCAACTGAATTTTTATTTCGCTTTCTTTAACGAAACTCGTGGAAACCATAAAAAAGATGAGCAGCAACAAAACAACGTCGATTAAGGACGTCAGGTTAACCTCCGGCTCTTGTCTGATGCGCATGCGTAAATTCATGACTCATCCTCCGCCGAGACTCGTTCGAGCGACATAGCGTCAACCAGCTTCATCGCTTCTTTTTCCATCTGAATCACAAGGGACTCAACTTGGCCGGTTAGATAGCGGTAGCCAATTAAAGCCGGGATTGCCACAGCTAGACCGGCCGCAGTACTAATAAGTGCCTCGGAAATTCCACCCGCTAGGTCACCTGGGTCCCCCACACCTGTGGTGGTAATAACCGCAAATACTTTAATCATGCCAATAACGGTGCCAAGCAGTCCCAACAAAGGGGAAATGGCAGCAATGGTGCCCAAAGGATTCAAGAACCGTTCAAGTTCGTGGGTCACATGTCTGCCTGTGTCCTCAACGCCCTCTTTAATCAAAGTACGCTCGAGACGCCTTCGCACTAAGCCCGCCGCCAGGACCCTACCCAGTGGAGAGCTTTTTTGGAGCGCCTCAATGTGATTCTCATCAAGCTGCTTGTTCTTGGCCCAATACCATACCTTTTCCGCAAGATCCGCCGGCAATACGCGTTTTTTACGTAGCGTCCATAGCCGTTCGCCGATAATAGCCGCCGCCGTTATCGAACACAGAATAATGGGCAGCATCAGCCAGCCGCCAGCACTAACAATTTCAAACATTTACGCCAAAACCCACGCCACTGAGTCGAGTGCGCATAATACTTGAATATAAGGCTTTGCCACAATCTGTTTGATTTAATAGCAGCCAGACGAACTTTCAGGGGGCTGGTGCCAAAACCGTCGTCGCCGCAGGCGCTCCTCGCTCAGCTGTGCGCCCTTGGTTGTGGCGAAAAACACCCGCACTGCACCAGAAGTGCCAGTGCACAAGGTGGTCGCACCTATTGCATGCCAACGATCCACCACACGCTGGTTGGGAAATCCCCAGTGATTTTTGTGAGCGGCAGAAAAAATAACCACTCCGGCGTGAGTTCTTTCTACCCAACTCTCGCGTGAGGAGGTAGCGCTGCCGTGATGGGGCCCCAAGACGACATCCGCCTCCAAATTCTCGTCTAACGTAAGCACTTCTCCAGCCGCTTCAATGTCTCCCGGCAACAAAACACTACCGGCACTGGACTCAATACGAACCACGCAAGACCCATTGTTACCCACCAAATCCGAACCCAAAGCCGGGTATAGCACTTTCAAAAATACGCCACCAAAGTTGTATTCTTGTCCAATTTGACAGGGTGCGGCGGACGGAAAGGCGTGATGGAGTCTCGGGTCATTGCCAACTATGATCTTCTTGACGGTAGCGTATTGTAATA